>JAPPPC010000304.1 GCA_028817685.1 Rhodospirillaceae bacterium | reverse complement strand
TGACAGGGCGAATATGGTGGAGACCGGCCTGACCCCCTTGCTCCCCGCATCGGAACTGCAAGCGCTTGGTTACGGCGTGGTAATTTTCCCCGGCGGGCTGGCGCGGTTCCTGACCCGCCAGGCGCAGGGGCTGCTGCAGACGCTCAAAGAGACGGGGACGACCGAGAGCTATGTCGACCGGATGAACAGCTTCAAGGAACAGAACGAAATCCTGGAACTTCCCAAGTACGAAGCGATGGCGAGCAAATACGAGTAGTAGAGGGCGGAGATGGACTACCAGCATATCAAGGTCGAGCGCGGCAGCGAGATCGCCATTGTGACATTCAACCGACCGGAGCGGGCGAATGCGTTGAACCAGCGGCATATCGAGGAGATCGAGCACGCCGCGTTGAGCTTTCGCGAGGACGCGGTGACACGCGTCGTGCTCTTCAGGGGGGCAGGCAAGCATTTCACGTCCGGCGCCGATCTCAATGAGCGGCAGCCCGGTGAGAGCCCCGAACCTCTGATGCTCCGGCGGCAACGCCGGCGTGCCGGGCAGCGCTGTATCCAAGCGATCCTGGAGATGGATCAGATCACCATCGGCGCCTGGACGGGGGCGGCCATGGGCGGCGGCGCCTGTATCGCCGCAGCGATGGATTTCCGCATCGGCGCCGAGGATTGCTTCATGTCCTTTCCGGAGATCCTCATCGGCGTGCCCCTGATGTGGCAGGCACTGCCCCTTTGCGTGCGGTTGATGGGCGCGTCGCGGGCCAAACGTATGGTGATCAGCGGCGAGCATGTGCGCGGTCCCACCTTGCTCGATTGGGGCGTGCTCGACGATATGGTGTCGACGGATCAGGTCGAGGGGCGGGCGATGGAATGGGCCGAACGGTACGCGGCGCAGGCACCCGTGGCGGCGCAGATGATCAAGCGCAGCGTCAACGCCATTTCGACCGCGCTCGACCGCTCGATCATGCATATGGACTTCGACCAGCACCTACTGGCGAGTGGCATGGAGGATACGGCGGAGGCGATCGCCTCCTATCGGGAGAAGCGGAAGGGGGCGTTCACAGGGAACTGAGTCGGCATAGGTCTGGAACCGAAGGCGATGCTAAACCAGTTTCTAGGGCGTCCGGGACTCCTCGGCATTCTCTGCGTGCTTGGCGCAGGCGCGACCTTCTCCACCTCCGATATGCTGATCAAGACGTTGAGCGGCGTCTATTCGCTTCACCAGATCGTGCTCATCCGGGCTGTCGTCGCGCTCGTGATCATCCTCGGCATCTTCATGCCGTTGGAGGGTGGATATAAAAATCTCCGCTCCGAACGTTGGCGTCTCCATTTGTTTCGCGGGCTGTGCGTTGTCGTCGCCAATATGGCCTTTTTCGTCGGAATCGCCGCGATGCCCCTTGGCGAGGCGACGGCGATCTTCTTCGTCGCGCCGCTCTTTATAACCGCACTGTCGGTACCGTTTTTGGGTGAGCGGGTCGGCGTTCGGCGCTGGATTTCAGTCGCGGCCGGCCTGATCGGCGTCATCGTCATCATGCGCCCCGGAACCGAGGCATTCCGCTACGCCGCAATGGCGCCCGTGTTAGCAGCCTTCGCCTATGCCGCCATGCAGATCACGGCGCGAAAACTTGGGGTGACAGAGCGGGCATCGACGATGGCCTTCTATGTCCAAATCACGTTCTTGCTGGTTTGTACCGCTAGCGGTCTGGTCGCTGGTGATGGACGTTTCGCCCAGGGTGTCGATAACCCCACGCTGCTTTTCCTGCTGCGCGCCTGGATCGTACCCGCGCAATCCGACAGTGCCGTAATGATCGTGATCGGCATTCTCAGCGCGTTCGGGGCGTATCTGATTTCGCAAGGCTACCGTTTGGCGGAGGCGACGACAGTTGCGCCCTTTGAATATATCGCGCTTCCCATGGCTATATTCTGGGGCGTCATCGTCTTCGACGAATGGCCGGACGCCATAGCCCTTCTCGGGATCGGCTTGATCTTTAGCAGCGGCCTCTATGCGTTTTGGCGGGAGAACGTGCGGGGCGCCAATATCGCCGCGGATCATCCTGTACCGCGCAGCCGCTAGCAAAATTTAGGGCACGAACGCCTGATGTTGAGTGGGTCATTATGCTCTCGTCGAAGCGATAACGCCTCTGCCTCATTTTCTGATTGTCCGGCGACGCTGTATATTGCGACGGCAAAAGGATGAGGCATTCGCGCCATGCAGGTTACGCCACTCGCAGATGGTTTCGCGGCCCGTATCACCGGCATTGATCTGTCGCGGCCGCTCGATGACGGCCAGTTCGCGGAAATTCGGTCGCTGTGGATGGAACACCGGGTCGTTTTGTTTCCCGACCAGAAACTGGATGACGATACGCTCGTCTCCTTCGCGGAACGGTTCGGCCGCCTGTTCGTGCACGCGCAGACCTCGCTGCTGTCGAAGAAACGCAAAGAGGTCATGGAATTGTCGAACTTGCCGGAGGCGGAGCGTAAGACGACGCACGAGCTTGACTGGCACACCGACCAAACCTACACGCCGCAGCCGGTTTTCGGGACTATGCTGTACGGGCTGGTGGCGCCGACCGAGGGCGGTCAGACATTGATCGCGGATCTTGCCGGTGCCTATGCCAGCCTGCCGTCTGCGCTGCGCGACCAGGTCGAGGGTGTCACAGCGGTCTATTCCGCCGAACCGCGGCCCAAGGTGCGCGAGACGCCGCTCAACGAGGACGAAAAGCAGCGCATTCCGGACTGCACCCACCCTTTGGTGAGGACGCACCCATATCTCGATCGCAAGGCGCTTTATCTCAGCCCGTTGCACATGAAAACGATCGGCGACCTGTCGGAAGATGACAGTCTAGATTTGATCCATGAACTTACGGCCCACGCGACGCAGCCCGGGCATGTCTACCGCCACACATGGACCGTGGGCGATTTGATCATGTGGGACAATACCTCGGTGATGCATCGCCGAACGCCGTTCCCGCCGGAGGTGCCGCGGCATCTCAAACGCGCGGGGTTCTATCTGCCGGAAGACCGGGCCGTGCCTTTCTAGGCAGCCAAATAATCTTGCACCGCCAGATATAGCGTAACGATCCCGATCACCGCCAAGGCCAGGAGCGCGGCGTTGCGGAAATGACGCTGCCCTTCGCCGCCGAAGAACCGAGCGCCCATCCAGATCGCGAGCGAATAGAGCGGTGCAATCATGAGGGCGAGCAGCAGCGATTCGCGCGTGAAAAGTCCCTGATACCAGAAGGGGATCATGGCGCAGAGGTTGAGCGACGTGACCGCACCGATGACGTTGGCGCGCTGCTGCACGGCGGAGCCCGGCTGCGAGAGCGCCAGGATCACCGCGAGCGGTCCGCTGACGCTTGCCGCCCCCTGAATGAACCCGGCCGTTGCGCCCGTTCCCGTCAGCATCGCCATGCCGGGACGCCGGGTCAGTTGCCAGCCGCGCACCAAGATCACGAACATGAGCAGCACGAAAAAGGAGATCGCCATGCGCATGATGGCGGGGTCGAGCGTAATCAGCACCATGACGCCAAACGGGGCAACAGCGAAACTCGCCAGTCCGAATGGGAGGACGAAGCCCCGTTCGCTGTCGCGCACCGCGGCCGGGAGGAGTTGGAAGGTCGCCGGCAGGCCGGAGAGGTTTGCGGCGGGGACGGCCACAACCGGCCCGAACACCGCGCTCAACACCATGACGATGATCAGGGCGGCACCGAAGCCGACAAACCCTCGGATGAACCCCGCCAGCAGAACGGTGCCCGCGACGATGGCCAAGCCGGTATTGGAAACCGGTCCCAAAAGAGCCTGGAGGGATTCGAGCATATCAAGGGCCTGTCCGCGGCAGGATCGCCGGGCGGCCGATGGTAGCGGAAAGGCTTACAGTCTGAAAACTACTAGTA
>JAPPPC010000494.1 GCA_028817685.1 Rhodospirillaceae bacterium | reverse complement strand
ACCCAGACATAACCGTTGGTGAGATCGGCCCACAGGATCGTACTGACACCGATGGACAGTAGGATCAGGAATCCGCCCATGGTCGGTGTGCCGGCTTTCTTAAAGTGGGTTTCGGGCACGTCCTCGCGGATGTTGCTCGCGGACCCTTGCTGGCTTTTCAGCCAATTGATGATGGTTGGCCCGAGGATGAAGCTGATGATCAGCGCCGTCATGATTGCGCCGCCGGTGCGGAATGTGAGGTAGCGGAACAGGTTGAAGACCGTGATGTCGTCCGCCAGAGGATAGAGAAGGTTGAACAGCATCGCGCGCCTACCGCCCGTTCGCCGCACGCCGTGGCGCGGTCGTGTCGAGCGCCTTCAAGGCCGCCACGATCGGCGCCATGCGGCTGCCGAGCGACCCTTTGATCATGACTGTATCGCCGGCGCGGACAGCATTGACCACAGCGGGTAGCAATGCCTCGCTGGTTGGGGCGGTCGCGGCGACTTTCGCCGGATCCAATGCAGCGGCCAGCGCGGCCATTTCAGCGCCGGCCAGGAAAACGAGATCGACGCGGTTCCGGGTTACGTCTTCCGCCAAACCGGCATGCAGTGCGCCGGACTGGTTTCCCAACTCCAGCATGTCGCCGAGCACGGCGATGCGTCGGCCCGGGCTGGTCCCCAATACCTCCAGGGCGGCGCGGGTCGAGGCCGGGCTGGCGTTGTAGCTTTCATCGATCAGCAATAGGTCGCCGCAATCGAGCGAGATCGTGCTCTGCGCGCCGCGGCCGATCGCCGGGGCGATGTCGGCCAGGGCGCGCGCGGCTTCGGTCACATCGGCGCCAAGCGCGTCCACGACGGCGAGCACGCCCAGACTGTTCGCGACCCAGTGTGCGCCAGGCGCGCCGAGAGTATAGGAAACCGGCGCGCCATCGATTTCCGCTTCGACCTGCCAGCCGGGACTGCCCGGTGTGCTATCCGTGAGGCGGATATCGGCCTCCGCATGGGATCCGAAGCTGCGGATGCGGCCGACACCGGCCTGTTCCGCATGATGGCGCAACCGCTCGAAATGGCGGTTGTCCCGGTTCAATACCGCGGTGCCGTTGTTGCCCATGCCAGCGAAGATCTCGCCCTTGGCGTCGGCGATTTGCTCTTCGCTTTCGAAGAATTCGATATGAACGGCGGATACGTTGGTCACGATGGCCACATCCGGCTCCGCCAGCGCCGACAGCGGTGCGATCTCGCCGGGGCTGTTCATGCCCATTTCCAGCACGCCGAACCGGGCGCTTCGCGGCAGACGGGCAAGACTGAGCGGCAGACCCCAGTGATTGTTGAGATTGCCCTGGGTGGCGTGCGTTTCCGCCTGCCGGCCGAGCACCAGTTTGAGCGAATCCTTTGTGCCGGTCTTGCCGGTGCTGCCGGTGACGGCGGCAATCCGCGCTGATCCACGCCGCCGTGCGTGGCGGCCCAGCGCCTGCATGCCCGTCAGTGTGTCGCCGACCAGCAGGGCCGGCGTATCACCCGCGGCGTTTTCGCGCGACGCCATCGCCGCAGCGGCACCATTGGCGATGGCGCTGGCGATATGGTCGTGCCCGTCGTGAGTCGGACCCTGGATCGCGATGAACAGATCGCCTTTCTGGACGGTGCGGCTGTCGATGGAGACGCCGGTCGCGACCCAATCCGAGTTATTGGTGCCGCCGGTTGCCTGCGCTGCCTCTTGCGCTGTCCACAGGGCGGTCATGCCGTGGCTCCGTTCTGCGTCGCGATGGCCGCGCGGGCGACAGTGACGTCATCGAAGGGGAAGGTTTCGTCCCCAATGGTTTGTCCCTGTTCGTGTCCTTTGCCCGCAACCAGAAGAAGGTCGCCATCCTGCAGCATGGCGACACCGGTGCGGATCGCCTCGCCGCGATCGCCGATTTCGACAGCCTCCGGGCAACCTTCCATCGCCTGCGTCCGGATCGACGCCGGGTCTTCGTTACGCGGATTGTCATCGGTGACGATCACCGAGTCAGCGAAACGGGCCGCCGCGGCACCCATTTCGACGCGTTTCCCCGGATCACGGTCGCCGCCGCAGCCAAAAATCACGACAAGCCGGTTGGCCGCATAAGGGCGCGCGGCCTGCAATGCGGATGACAGCGCATCTGGCGTGTGCGCGTAATCGACGATGACCGCTGCGCCGTTGCCTCGGCGGCCGGCAAGCTGCATGCGGCCGGGCACGCCGGTGAGCCGGGAAAGCAAGGGAACGACCGTATGGGCTGCTGCGCCGCAGGCCACGGCGAGGGCCAATGCGCACAGGGCGTTGTCTATCTGATAGGCACCGGGAAGTGCGAAGTCGGTTTTGTATTTAGTCTCGAAGGCCTTGATGTTGAGCGACCAGGCATCGCCCGCCGCGACAGCCTGCGTGCAGCGGATGTCGCCGCGTTCCCGGCCATAAGTCAGCATATGCAGGCCGCGGTCGCGGACGATTTCGGCGATCCGGTCGTATTGTTCCGAATCCGCATCGACGACCGCGGTGCCGCCGTCGCGCAACAGTTCGGTGAACAGCCGCAGCTTGCTCTCCAGATAGGCGTCCATCGTTTCGTGATAGTCGAGATGGTCGCGCGACAGGTTGGTAAACGCAGCGGCGGCGATATGCACGCCGTCGAGCCGGTGCTGGTCGAGGCCGTGGCTTGAGGCTTCGATGGCGAGATGGCCGATACCGTCCTGCTTCAGCTCTGCCAGGCATTCGTGCAGCCGCACCGGATCGGGCGTGGTGAGGCCCGCTCCGGATTCCCGGTCAGGTGCGATGACACCGAGCGTGCCGAGGGCGGCACTGCGGTGGCCAAGTTGTTGCCAGATTTGATGCACGAAATGGGTGACGGAGGTTTTTCCGTTCGTGCCGGTTACTGCGGCGATCGTATCCGGCTGTCCCTGATGGAATAGCGCCGCGAGCAGGGCCAACCGCCGGCGCGGCGCCGGATCCGAAACGAGGGCGATCCCGTCGTCCAGATCCTGTGCGCTGACCGTGGGCGGTGCCAAAACAGCGACGGCACCCTTGGCGATCGCCTCGTCGATATAGGCACACCCGTCCGTCTTCGCGCCCGGCAGGGCTGCGAACAGGAAACCGGGACGTACGTCCCGGCTGTCGGCTGTCAGGCCGGTGATGTCGATATCCGGCACCGTTGTCTGCGCGGTTATGCCGCCTCCTTCGATTAGATCAGAAAGACGCAAGTTGGCGTCCTTCCCGTTTGAACGCGATGTAAAGCTCCTTTTTGACCGCGGGTGACTGTTCGTCGGTCGGATGGACGCGCAGCAGCGGGGCGGCGCGTTCGATGATGCGTTTGACCACGGGCGCGGCGACCCAGCCACCGGTGGCGTAGCCATGCGTGCTCTTGTTTCCACGCGGCTCGTCGAGCGTGACGAGCACCACATAGCGCGGGTCAGTCATGGGGAAAGCGCCGACAAAAGAAGAGATCAGCGCACGGCGTGAATAACCGCCGCGTTTCGGCTTGTCGGCGGTCCCCGTCTTGCCGCCGACGATGTAGCCTTCCGCCGATGCCCTGCGGCCCGTGCCGTTTTCGACGACCAGCCGCATCAGCCGGCGGACTTCGCGTGAAGTCTTTGCCGAGATGATCCGCTTACCCTGCGGCGCTTCTGCATTTTCGCGCCGGATCAGGGTCGGCTTATGGAACACGCCGCCATTGACCATGGCCGCGACGCCGGACGCAAGCTGCAGCGGGCTGACGGCGAGACCATGCCCGTAGCTGATCGTCATCGTGTTCACCGGGCGCCAGGGTGACGGCATCATCGGCGATCCCACTTCCGGCAGTTCGATCGAGGCTGGCCGCAACATGCCGATCCGACCCAGAAATTCACGTTGCGCCTCGCTTCCGACCGCTTCCGCCATTTTCGCGGAGCCGATGTTCGACGAGT
>JAPPPC010000604.1 GCA_028817685.1 Rhodospirillaceae bacterium | reverse complement strand
CGCTGCGGCCGTTATGGCATCGCCGACGGCGCTCAGCGGGTCGCCGACTTTTCCCAGCGCGAGCACCACCCGCTCGGGGACGGGTTTCTCGCGGACGGGCTGCAGGGCTTGGGCCAGCAAGGCGCTGGCGGCGACCGGGTCGCCTTTAACGCCGCCCTGCCACTGCGCCACGTCCGCAAATATCTGACCGCGTAAGCCGAGATAGGGGATGTAGTCGGTGAGTTTCACCGCCTCGGTGTATTTCTTGTTGCCCAGCAGAACCTGACCCATGGCGAACAGGGTCTCCGCTTGGGCACGCTTTTCACGGATCAAGCCCGCGGTCTTGAACGCATCGCGAGGCGGCCGACCCGCGTCTGTTCCACGACCAGATGTTTCAGAAGGTCGTGCCGTTGTTCCGTGTCGTCGATACCCGCGGTGGTCTCGACGGCAAGCGTAAACAAGGTGACGGCGGCGTCCATATTGCCCTTTTCCGCGATCGCTCGCGCAACCGATCCGACGGCGCGGACCCGGCGTTCCGGGTCGGCGATGGAACGCACCAGCCGCATCGCCCGAGTCTGGTCGCCGGCCTGGGTTTCCGCCGCCGCAAGCTCCGCCAGTGCCTGGTCCCGGCCGGAGAATTCCTTCTTCTGAATCATGCGCCGCGCCTGCCCCAGGGTGATCGCGGCATTCTTGTGATCGTCCAGCCGGGTTTGGGCCTCGCCGATGAACAACAGCAATCGGGCGACCTCGGAATCATCGTTCTTGATTGCGATGGTCTGACGATAGGCTTCCGCAAGCGCGGCCCGGGTCCCGCTGATCGACTTTACCGTGGATATGGGTTTGCCGGCCTCGTCGACTGATCCGGCCAAACCAATATCCAACAGGGATTGTATGCGGGTCTTGCGGTCGGGAATGCGTTTGGCAGCCCCTATGGCACCCGTCGTGTCGCCGAACATGGCGTGCGCCTTCGCGATCCTTGCCTGTAAGGCGATCGCATCCGGCTCCTTCAATCTGGGTTTTAGCGCGCTGCTGGCGTCGGACAAGGCTTTGTTGGCCAGCTTGCCGCGTTGTTTCTTGGCATTGTATCGCGCCAGTTCATACAGGGCGGTCGCGCGCCAGAATCCGTCTTCGATGCGGTCCAGCTCTTCCAAGGCCTGTTTGAGGTTGCTCCGCGCCAGCTCCGCTTCGACAAGACCCGCAAGGGCCTCGCCCTGTTCCGCCGGGGTCTCCAGCGACAGGGCAGCCAGACGGACGAGAATGAACGGATCCTTCTGGGCTTCGCGCGTGATGGCGTCATATTGCGCCCACGCGGGAAGGGCGGCGCAAAGCACCGCCAGTGCGAGTGCCGCGCTACGCAGCGCCGAACACGCGGTTGAAGATCGTATCGACATGTTTCGTGTGATATTCCAGGTCGAAAAGATCGTCCAGATCGGCATGACTGAGATAGTCCCCGATCACCGTATCCGTTTTCAGCAATTCGGCGAAGTTCTTGCCGTCCTGCCAGCTTTCCATCGCATTTTTCTGGACCGCGCGATAGGCGTCCTCGCGGCTCATCCCGGCTTGAGTCAGCGCGAGCAGCACGCGCTGCGAATTGTGCAGCCCGCCGAGCTGGTCGAGATTCCGCTGCATCTGGTCGGGGTAGACGACGAGCTTCTCGATCAGGCCGGTCGCGCGGCCGAGCGCAAAGTCCAACGTGACCGTGGCGTCCGGCCCGATGATCCGCTCCACCGAGGAGTGGGAGATATCCCGCTCGTGCCACAGCGCGACATTCTCCATCGCCGGGGTAACGGCGCTGCGGACGATGCGGGCGAGTCCGGTCAGGTTTTCCGTCAGCACGGGATTGCGTTTGTGCGGCATCGCCGACGACCCCTTTTGGCCCGGCGAGAAATATTCCTCCGCCTCGCGCAGCTCGGTGCGTTGCAAGTGCCGCACCTCCACCGCCAAATTCTCCAGGGAGGATGCGCCGATGCCCAGTACCGCGAAGAACATGGCGTGCCGGTCGCGCGGGATGACCTGGGTCGACAGCGGTTCGACGGTGAGGCCCATTTTCGCCGCGACATGCGCTTCGACCGATGGATCGATATTGGCGAAGGTGCCGACGGCGCCGGAGATGGCGCAGGTCGAGATCTCCGCCCGTGCCGCGACCATGCGTTGGCGCGCCCGCTGAAAGGCTGCGTGATGGCCAGCAAGTTTCAGGCCGAACGTGGTCGGTTCCGCGTGGATCGCGTGGCTGCGGCCGATCGTGACGGTGTATTTGTGCTCTTCCGCCCGTTTTTGCAGCGCCGCCAGCAGGGCGTCCAGATCGGCGATCAGGATGTCCGCGGCGCGGGTCAACTGTACAGCCAGGCAGGTGTCCAGCACGTCGGACGACGTCATGCCCTGGTGCAGGAAACGCGCCTCGTCGCCAACATGTTCGGCGACGTTGGTCAGGAAGGCGATCACGTCATGCTTGGTCTCGCGCTCGATCTCGTCGATCCGGTCGATTTCGAACGCGCCGCGCTCCCAGATGGCCTTCGCCGCATCCTTGGGGACCACGCCCAGTTCCGCCATCGCGTCACAGGCATGAGCTTCGATCTCCAGCCAGATCTGAAACCGGGTTTCCGGCTCCCAAATCGCTGTCATGTCCGGACGGCTGTAACGGGGAATCATGCTTGGGTGGCTCCAGTAGAAATGAGGGACATGTGGCCTTCCCAGGGTTGCCCGGCGGGTTCGGCCCGTATTATAGCATGGACGAAATTGTCCAAAGGAAGGCGCGGCTATGGCTACACTGAGCGACGCAGAACTGCAACAAGCGCGAATCGACCTCGCGGCCTCGTTTCGCTGGGCCGTCCGGCACGGCTTCAACGAAGGGATTTGCAACCATTTCAGCCTTGCCGTCGGCGACGATCAATTTCTGATCAACGCGCATGGCTACCATTGGTCGGAGATCACCGCCTCCAGCATCATGCTCGCCGATTATGACGGCACGATCATCGAGGGCGACCGCGACGTCGAGCCGACCGCGTTCTACATCCACAGCCGCATTCACAAGGCCTGCCCGCATGCGGTCTGCGTGATGCACACCCACATGCCCTATGCGACGGCGCTGACCCTGGTCGAGGGCGGCCGGCTGGAGCCGGTGGAGCAGGGAGCCATCCGCTTCATCGATCATGTCGTCTATGACGATGACTATGCCGGTCTGGCGCTGGATACGGACGAGGGCGACCGCATCGCTGCGGGGCTCGGCAATAAGAGCATCATGTTCATGGGCGCGCATGGCGTCACCGTGACAGACTCCACGGTCGCGCGGACCTATGATTCGCTCTACTATCTGGAGCGCGCCTGCCAGGCGCAGGTGCTGGCCCGGTCGACCGGCCTGCCGTTCCGCCGCCTGCCGGACGAGGTGGTCGAGCATACGCGCCAGCAATTCGCCGCCTCCAACACGGACAGCGCGCCGCTGCATTTCGAGTCGCTGAAGCGGATCCTCGACAAGGAAGAGCCCGACTACAAGTCGTGAGCAGAGCCCGATGAGCGCAGCGCTGCATACCGAGGGTGACTTCAACTACATCGTGCCGACGCCGGGGGAGAAACCGTTTCGGCTGAACTACGATCCCGCGCCCGGCGAGCGGGTGACGAATGTCTCGCATGAGACGCGGCACCTGCCGGTCCGCGATGTGCGCCCGGTTGCGGCGGAGATGGGCTTGGATAGCGAAGGGTTCGCGCTTCTGACCCGTCCGAGCGCGACCACCCGTTTCGATGACGATGCGGCGATCGAGGCGCAGTATTATCCGGAATGTGCCGAACTCGTGCGGGCAGCCACCGGTGCCGACCGGGTGATCACCTTCGATCACATCGTGCGCAACGGCGCCGACGACAAGGCGCAACAGCCGATCCAGCGGGTGCATAACGACTATACGGAGGTCTCGGGACCCAAGCGGGTGCGCGATCTGATGGGCGACGAGGCGGAAGCGCTGCTGCGCAAGCGGGTGGCCATCGTCAATGTCTGGCGGCCGATCGATGGGCCGATCGAGTCGATGCCGCTCGGCGTGATCGGTGCCTCGACGATCGTCGAAGAGGATTTCGTGGCAACGGATCTGGTCTATCGCGACCGCCGGGGCGAAACCTACAACATCCGCTTCAACGAACGGCATAGCTGGTACTACACGCCGGGCATGACCGATGAAGAGGTCTATCTGCTGAAATGCTTTGACAGCGACCGCTCCGTCGCGCGCTGGACCGCCCATACCGGCTTCGTCGATGCGAATTCCCCGGCCGATGCCAAGCCGCGCCACAGCATCGAGACCCGCACCATAGTGTTTTTCGACTGACGAGCCGATTTCAAGCGGCCGGCCGCGGGTGCTAGGGTCATGCGGACCAATAGGGGAGGCATGGCATGAAATCGGTTTATGAAATCGTTATCGCCGTTGAGAATTTGGAAGAGGCCGTCGAGGCCTATGAGGCGATGGGCTTCAAGCTCGACCGCAGGGCAAGGAGCGAGGCGCTGGGGATCGATCAAGCCTTCTTCACCACCGAAGATGGCACCGTGATCGAGCTGGCTCAGCCTTTCGACCCCGACAAGGCGGTCGGCAAGGGGCTGGCGCGCAATGGCGAGGGGCTCTACATGATTGCGATGACGGTCGACGATGTCGAAACATCCGCTAACCGTATGAAAGAAAAGGGGATTCGTCTGGTTGAGGCGGGCGGGCGCACCTTCGTCCATCCGAGCGCGACCAAGGGCATCCTCATGCGGCTCGACCCACCGAAAAACTGAATCACCCCGTCATGACCAATACATGGCTCGCCGCCGGCGGCGCGATCTCGCTGGGCGCGTCGCTCCTGCACGTGGCCATCATTTTCGGTGGCGCGAGCTGGTACCGCTATTTCGGTGCCGGCGAAGAAATCGCCCGGATGGCGGAAGAGGGGCGCTGGCGGCCGGCGATCATCACGGCGCTCGTCGCGGCCGGCCTGGCGCTTTGCGCTCTGTACGCTTTTTCGGGCGCCGGTCTCGTTCCGCGGCTGCCCTTGATGGTATATTTGGTTTGCGTGATCACGGAGATCTACACGTTGCGCGGTCTCGCCTATCCGGTTTTTAAGCTGACCAATTCGGAATTCGCCACGCCGTTCTTCCTGTGGAGCTCGATAATCTGCCTCATCGCCGGCGCGGTGCACGGGATCGGCCTGGCGCAGATCTGGGCGGAGATTTAGCCGCTGCCCGTTAAACCGGGCGGTCGCCCTTCAGAATGATGCGCCATAGCAGCCGCTCCTCACGCTGGTCGAAGTTCGGGTCGACGGAATGCATGGCGCAGCGGTTGTCGCAGATCACCACATCACCCATGCGCCAGCGATGGCGCAGCGTGTTTTCCGGCTGGATGGCCTGTTTCAACAGATCGTCCAGAAACGGCCGGACCGCCTCCGGTTCCAAGCCGTCGACGCCGGTTGCCTTGGTCACATGGAAATAGAGCGCCTTTTTCCCAGTCTCCGGATGGGTGCGCACCATCGGGTGACGCGCGCCGCCGCCGAAGGCATCGCGGTCGCCCGCGGAGTAGGTCGGGTTGTCCGCTTCCATGAAGTTGGTGGTGAATAGCGGGCCGATCTTTACGCGCGATTCAGCCGACAGGTTTTCCAGGCCTGCATACATATCCGCGAAGCTCGTGTCGCCGCCCGTCGACGGCAATTTCCGGGCGTATAGGACCGTCGCCTTCGGTGGTTCCTCGTGGTTGGTGTGGTCCGTATGCCAGTTCCTGGCCGGGCGCATCTTCTCGCGGTTGATGATCCGGCTCACTTCCGGGCAATCCGGCAGCCGGAAAGCGAGGCGGTGTTGCAGCATGGGGACGCCGAAGACGGACATGCCGCTGCAGTAAGCCTGCGCATCGAGGTCCTGATCGCGGATGACAAGGACGATATGGTCGAGCAGCGCCCGGTTCAGCCGTTCGGCTGTATCTGGATCGACCGGGTCGTTGAGGTCCAGCCCGGTGACCTCCGCCCCGAAGGGCGCGTCCAGTTCCGTGATTTGCATGGTCCGCCTACGCCGCTTTCATGCCCAGAATTTCGCGCGTTTCCTCAACCGTCGCGACGTCGCGCCCGAGCGACCGTGCCTGTTCGACGACTTTGGTGATGACATCCGCGTTGCGCGGCGTGCCGCCCAGTTCCAGATAGGGGTAGTCGCCCAGTCCGATCGATATGTGGCCGCCTTCCTTGATCACCTTTTCGGTCAGCAGCAACAAGTTGCCCTTGTAGTTCATTGCGGTCCAGAGAAGGTTGCGGTCCTTCGGGATGAAGGTGGTGTGCGCGTCGAGACCTTCCGGCGTGCCGGGATGGCCGGACAGCGAGGTGCCGTCGGTCATGCAAAGCAGGACGATCGCCGGCTCGGTGATGACGCCCATTTTCATGAAGGCTTCGATCTGGCGCGTGAAGCTGATGTTCCAGGAGACGAGATACTGCTTCAGCCCGTGATGCTTGGTCCGGTCCGCGAAATAGAGCAGCGTCTCGGTCGAGTTTTCGTAGACCAGATCGGTACTGGTGTAGGTATTGTTCTCCGGGTCCCACCAGTCGACATTGACCGATCCCACATCCATGGGCGCGAAGTGCGGCTCGGTCGCTGGGTTCTGCATCATCTGCTCGACCGCCTCGAAGCGTTCTTTCGCATCGCCGCCATGTGCGACATAGCCGAGGGTCGGGTTGATCAGGATCGGGCTCTGTTCGCGGATGCCGGCGATGGTCTCCAGATAGAAGGCGGGATCGTGCTCCGGTTCGCCAGTGGGCGTGCGGCCGTGAAAATGGAAAATCGACGCTCCGGCGTCGTAGCACTCCTTCGAGTCGCGGATGATTTCCTCGGGCGTAAAGGGCACGTTCGAGTTCTCCTCGCGCCCTGCCAGTTCGTTCACCCGAGCTTCGATGATGATCTTTTCCATGCTGCGGTCTCCCGTGCCCCGTTCAATTCGCTGCCGATAAGACTAGAATAAATCCAGCATTATTGCAGGGTGACGAGACCATGATGGCTGACACGCTCACATTCAAAGGCCTGCGGGCTCGGCCCGTCGTCCTCAAACTTCGCCGGCCCGTGGTCGCGCGTATCGCGACGATGACCGATTGGCCGCTGATCCTCATCGATCTGTATACCGAGGAAGGCGTGACCGGCCGGGCCTATCTGGAGCCCTATGTCGTGAAATCGATGCGCTATCTGGTGCCGGCTCTCGAGGATATGGGCGAGATGCTGAAAGGTCAGCCGCTGTCGCCTGCCGATCTTTACGAGACCGCACGCAAGTCACTGCACTTCGTTGGTTACGAAGGGCTGTCAATGATCGCGGTGTCAGGGTTGGACATGGCCGCCTGGGATTCGCTGGCGCGTGCCGCCGAACTACCGCTCTGCCGCTTGCTCGGTGGATCTGTCGGCCCAGTGTGCGCCTACAACAGCAATGGCCTGTGGTTACGCGAACCGTCGGCTTTGGCGGATGAGGCGGTGGCATTGCGCGATGAGGGTGGCTTTACTGGCTTGAAGCTGCGCATGGGCAGAGACCGGATCGCCGACGACTTAGCGGCTTTAGAGGCGGCGCGCGGTGCCGTTGGCGACCGCATGCGGTTTATGGTCGATTTCAATCAGGGGCTGGACCTGGCGGAAGCGTTGGAACGCTGTCACCGGATCGACGATCTGGGCCTGACCTGGATAGAGGAACCGATCCTGTATGACGACTATGACGGCTACGCAAAGCTGACGGCGGACCTGAACACCCCGATCCAGATTGGCGAGAATTTCTATGGGCCGCGCGAACTGCACAAGGCGCTGCAGCGTAAGGCCTGCGATTTCGTAATGCCGGACTTCATGAGTATCGGAGGCGTCACCGGCTGGATGCGGGCAGCGTCAATCGCTGGAACCGCTGGTGGGCCGATCTCCACCCATCCCTATCCGGAAGTGGGTGCGCATGTGATGCGCGTGTCAGAAACGGCGCATTGGCTGGAATGGCAGGATTGGGGGGATCCCGTGTTGCAGGAACCCTATACGCTGAAAGACGGCATGCTGGAGATACCGAACCGGCCGGGGTTGGGGCTGGATTGGAACGAGGATGTCGTCGCCGCAAACCTATATGAAGGCTAGAAGGGCTCGGTTCCCTTCACCGTCGTGCGCCACATCAGACGGCGTTGCGGCAGATCGTAGTCCTGCATGGCTTTATGTTGCGCCGTGCAATTGTCCCAAACGACCACATCGCCGACGCGCCAGCGGTGCCGGTAGACGAATTCAGGGCGTGTGATGTGATCGGCCAGCGCGCCGATGAGAGACAGGGCGTCTTCGGTTTCTAGCCCGACGATTCCCGTGCAGTCGTTTCGCATTACATAGAGCCCCTTCCGTCCGGTGCGCGGATGGGTGCGGACAATCGGATGTTCGACCGGCGGGTACTTCGCGATCGTTTCCTCGCTGATCGGCCTGCCGCGTTTGCGGCCACGGAAATCGAAGATCCCTTTCAACCCGGCAAGCCTGTGCTTCATCGTTTCCGGCAGCGCGTCGTATGCGGCAGCGGTATTTGCAAATTCCGTGTCACCGAGGGGCAGGCCGTCGATTTCTGGAACCTCGATCGCGTGCAGCATCGTGGCGCGGGCCGGGACCTTGGCGTAGGACATGTCCGTATGCCATTCCGGGCCCGCCTTCGGCGTGCCGATGAAACGGCCGTCCTCCACGATATTGGAGATCAGGTAAATTTCAGGACTGCCGTCGATGCCGAAATCCGCAGCGTTGTGATTGACAGCGCATTCACCGAAACGGCCGCTGAAAGCGACCTGCTGTTCCGGTGTAATCTTCTGATCGCGCAGGATGATGACGCCATGCTGGTCAAAGGCCGCCTCAATCTCCGCGAAGGCCGAGTCGTCGAGTGGCTGAGAGAGGTCGACGCCTCTGATCTCTGCACCGATGCCGGCGCCGGTAGGAACAACACCGACGGTCATGACGTGACGCTTCCGCCGACGGTCATCCGCCACATCAGCCGGCGTTCCTGCGGCCACTTGTAGTCGAAGCTTGCCAGGTGCTGCACCGCGCAATTGTCCCAGATCAAGATGTCGCCGGCCTGCCATTTATGGACGTGTCGGAAACGCTCCTCCGGGATCGTCGCGGCGAGCTCGTTGATCAATGGTACCGCTTCGTCCTCGCTCATGCCCACGATTCCGACGCACTCGCCGGGGCTGACATAGAGGCATTTGCGTCCGGTGAAGGGATGGGTGCGGACGAAAGGATGACGTACCTTCGGCTGGTTCTTGCGGGCTTCGTCCTGTTGCGTGTGGGTGCCCGTTTTGGCGCGTCTTCCGAACACGTCGTGGATCACGGTAAGGCCTTCGATCCTTTCCTTGGTCTCTCCCGGCAGCGCGTCATAGGCGGCTGCGGTGCTGGCGAAGGTGGTATCGCCGAGGACTACGCCGTCGCGCACCGGAACCTCTACCGCGTAGAGCAATGTCGCCCGCGGAGGACGGTCTGTATAGGACATATCGGTGTGCCAGACGGAGCCTGCGTCGGCGTGGCCGATATCCCGACCATTTTCCTTGATGTTCGAGACCAGGAAAATTTCCGGATAGGTCTTGTGGGCGTAATCGGCCATGAAAATCTGCTCGACCATGCCGAAGCGCTTTGCGAAGGCGATATATTGCGGTTCGGTCAGCTTTTGTCCGCGCAGGCAGAGAACCGAACGCTCATTGAACAGGGCTTCGATCTCGGCGAATGCCGCATCGTCCAACCCCGCAGAGACATCGACCCCGGTCATTTCGGCGCCGATAACGGCATCCGCGAATCTTACGTTCTGCGTCCTGTCTAAAATGGCGCATCTCCCTGGATCGTCGTGCGGTGCATATGGCGGAGATAGGCCGGGTCGTCGAGGCGCGTCAGGTCCGCGATATGCAGCACACAGCGGTTGTCCCAAAAGGTGAGGTCGCCGGGCCGCCAGTCGTGGAAATAGGTGAATTCCGGCCGCGCGCAGTGGGCGAACAATTCGGAAAGGATGGCGTCGGAGACATCCTCCGGCAGGCCTTCGATGGCGATCGTATGCTGTTCGTTCGCGAAAACCGATTTGCGTCCCGTCTCCGGATGCGTGCGGATGAGGGGATGGGAGACCGGCGGTGTCTTTGCCTTTTGCGCATTGTTGAGCGTTCGGCGGAACGTCTGCTTCGCGTTGTTGCGGCCGGCCAGGAAAACACCGCGTTTTCCCTCTATCGCTTGTGCTAGATCGGCCGGCAGGGCTTCGTAAGCCTTGTACATATTGGCGAAGCCCGTATTGCCGCCTTCCTCGGGAATTTCAATGCCGTACAACATCGACCCCAGTGACGGCTTTTCGCGATAGGAGATGTCCGAATGCCATTTCGGGCCGCCATCGGGTAGGCCGATATAGCGTCCGTTTTCCCGCCGCGTCGAAACAAGCAGGATCTCTGGATGCTCGGCTAGCACCGCGTCATCGGCAGGGTGGATATCAAGCGGCCCGAAGCGCTGCGAGAAAGCGATGTGCTGCGCCGGCGTCAAATCCTGTTCGCGGAATACCAGCACGAGATAATCGAGATGGGCCCGATGCACCGCATCGAATGTCGGCTTATCCAACGGTTGGGACAGATCCAAGCCGATGATTTCCGCGCCAAGCGCTTCGGAAAGCGGATTAAGGGTGAACGACATTCAGGCCAACATGCGTTGCCGAGACCAGAGCCGATGTTGCCATACGGCGTCATCCATCTCCAAATACCGACGCTGTCGAAGCCTTACTTCAGAACTACTGAAGAACATCGCAGCGAATTTCATTTGCGTTTCCGGGATCGGCTGCGGAAGCTGCGCGGGGAACGGGATGAATGGAACAATGAGGTGATGGTGGAGTTTACCGCCGAGGGCACCTTCGCACCGGCGCTGATCCTGCGTCAGGGCGCCTACAAATATGTCTATTGCGAGACTGATCCGGGCATGATGTACGATTTGGAAAACGATCCGCACGAGCTGAACAATCTTTGTGAAGATCCGGCATTCAGTGATCGTGCGAAGGCGGTGGAGGCGGAAGTGCTGAAGCGCTGGGATCCGGTCACCTTGAAGGAGGATATCATCGCCAGCCAGCAGCGCCGGCATTTCCTGCAGAAGACAATGCAGGCGGGTGCCGCGCCGATGTGGGATTTTCAGCCTTTTCAGGATGCGTCCAAGCAGTATCTTCGGTCCGGCAACAGTCCGACTCATGTCAAGGGGCTGGCGCGCTTCCCCTTCGTTTCGCCGAAGCCGCCGGATTATCCGCGCGCGGAATAAGCATGAATACGCAGGTCGATCGAGATACGGCGCTGCCGGGCTACTACCGCTCGCACTGGCCGGTAGAGTGCGGCGGTAACCGGCGGCAGAAGGCGGCGCATGGTGGTCTCCATGCAGAGGGTGCTACGCCGGAGGTTACGACAGTGACCAATGGCCGCTGGAACGTCATGACGATCTGGCGCGGCCCAGACGAGCTGTACCTTGGCGGTACGATACCCGCCTTTACCGGACCGCCGCCATTTGGCTGGCTGCAGCGTCTCAATCCCGAGAGTTTGGAAGTGATTTCGGAATCGCCGCGGCTGCCCTGTGGGGACCATGTCTGGTGCGGCGCCATCGCGGCACATGCGAATGGTTCGATCTACAAGGTCAATGGCTCCTACCTGCACCGGCTGGATCCCGATTGTCAGGTTTTGGCGGAGCGCAAGCTACCGGTCGATCAGGCGCATAACGGATTGCTCATCCTGTCGGACGGTTCGGTGGCGACCAAGGATTTGAGACTGGCGGGGCAGGGGCCATCGACCATCACGCGCCTGAGTCCGGACACTCTCGAAGTGATGGGGCCGCCGCTCGCCTTACCGGAAGGCTCGATGGGACGCATCGCGAGTGACCAGACCGACGCGGGCGAATTCATCTACATACCTGGCATCGAACGGGTATGGCGTATCCGGGTCGCGCCGAACGAATTGTCGATAGATGACGGTTGGGCGCCGCAGTACAGGACCGAAGGGGGCGAGCAGGGTTTGTCCTGGGACGGCTGTATCTCCGAGGGCGCGTTATGGCTGATGGACAATGGCGACATCGACTCACTGCGTGCGATCTACGGTGAGCATCCGAATGGGCGTTTCGACGTGCCGAGTGCCCATTTGAGCTGGCGGCGTCCCGCGCCTTGGTCCGGCCCGCAACGTTTGCTGAAGATTTCACTGGAAAGCGGTGAGGTCGTCACTGCCACACCATTTGGAACCCCGGGCGGGGGCATCATCGCCCCGCCGGTCAACGTCCCAGAACACAGCACCTGTATTGCGTGGGACAGCATCAATGGTGGGTTAGCCGGCGTTGCGACCGACGAAACGACGTTACGCGTACGTTGGACCGTGGATGCCCGGCCCTCGATGCAGCCGGTCGTTTTTCCGGAAACCGGCGAGTTGGTCATCAATGACTACAAAACCGGCGACGATCAGTTGATTGTCGTGGATATTCCGACAGGGGAGGTGATTAGCCGTGTCAGTCTTGGTTCCCGCGTCGCCAACGGTATGTTCCTGACGGCCGGTTTGGACCGCGATGTCTATTATTGCTCCACTCTGGCGGTTAGCCGCGTCCGTTGGCGCTAGACTCACGCGAACGGACCCTGTCTGCGACCCAGTTCAACGCTTCATAAAGCGTGTCGAGGAACATCTGTCGATGATGACTGCGGCGCTGCACCAGGGAGAGGCGACGCTGCAGGGCCGGTGAGCCGAAGGGCACTGTGTAGAATTTGTCCTCGAAATGCGAGCGGATCGATGACGCTGGCAGGATTCCGACGCCAAGGCCGCGCATAATCATCATCTGGAACGTCTCCAACGTATCGAGCTCCATAATGGGGTCGACGGCGATGTTTCGCCGGTTGAGCGATTCCTCGACCATCCGGCTCACCTCCGCCTTACGGTTGAAGCCGATATAGTGGTTGGACTTCAACAGCTCGACATCGCTCTTTCCCGCCTGATCACGTGCGGCGAGCACCATCATCGGTTCGCTCAGGACGAGGCGGCAAGAGAGTGTCGCATCAAGGGAGTCAGGTTCGGTAATAAGCGCCGCATCGAGGCGCCCCTGTGCGACCTGGTCAATCAGTGAATCTGTCAGGCTCGATTGCACGCGAACCTGCAGGTGGCGATAGGTCTCGCGGAGATTGCCCAGCGTCTCCGGCAAGATAAAGGATGCGCCGGGGATCGTGCCGATATTGATCGAGCCGGTGAACTGGCCCGAAACGGGCGAGGACTCCAAGAGCTTGTCCGTCAAACGAACGATTTCCCGGGCCTGATCAAGCAGCAGCAATCCCGTGTTGCTGAGACGCGGCGGCCGGACGGTTCGCTCGAACAATTCGAGCTGTAGTGCGGTCTCCAGGCTCTTCATCTGCATGCTGACCGCAGATTGGGTGATGGACATTCGCTCCGCGGCGGCGTGAAAACTGCCGGTTTCTGCGATCGCCACGAACGTTTTCAGCTGATTCAATTGCATGATTTACATAAGAATAATTGAACATATTTATCAATATGATTTGTTTGACTGAAGAAAGTTCGGTGCTTAGCGTCTGGTCGACCCCATTGAGAAAATCGAGACGCGCGATGACCACACTGGATGCGAACGCGGATTTATTGAAGCGGCAGCGTGAAATCATTTCGCGCAAGGAGTTGAAGCCCTTTACCAAACGCAGCGACCGGCCCGGGCTGATCTATTTCGGCGGCTTGTTGGCCTGCATTTTCGCGACCGGTTTTCTGGTTTCTCTGTCAGAGGGCAGCCGATGGCTGTGGCCGGCCATGTTGCTGCACGGCGTCATGCTGGGTCATCTGTTCGCGCCGTTGCATGAGTGCTGTCATGGCACCGCGTTTCGGACCCGGTGGCTGAACGAGGCCGTCCTGTGGTTCTGCGGTATCGTCACGATCTGGACGCCGATCTATTTCCGGTACGACCACGCGGGGCACCATACTTTTGCCCAAGAGCACGGCAAGGATCCGGAATTCGTACTGCCGAGCCCGCGCACGTTCTTGGGGTATCTCTACTACGTCTCGGCCATACATCTGTGGATCAAGAATTTCGGCTGGCTGTTTCGCCATGCCGGCGGCTACATGCGGCCGTTCAACAAGCAATTCGTGCCCGATAGCGAGTTGCCGCGCATCTATTTCGAGGCGCGGATCATGCTGACGATTTACGCGGTGTTGTTGGTCTTCTCGATCGCGGCGCAGAGCTGGGTCATCGCGATTTACTGGTTCATCCCGACGATAATCGGCGTGCCCATCGCGCGCATGCTGCGGGTCGCGGACCATACGGGCTGCACGGAGGGGCCGGACTTACGGACCTACGCTCGGACGGTGAAAACGGACCCGATTACCCGCTTCTTCTGTTGGGACATGTCCTATCACTGCGAGCATCATTTGGCGCCTTCGGTGCCGTTCCATCAGTTGCGCGCCTTGCATGAAAAGATCGGACACGAATTGAACCCGGTCGATAAGGGCTATATCGCGGTGCAATGGGAGGTGCTGACCCGGCATCTCTCCGGCTTCGCGTCGCCGAAGCGCAAACCGGCCCCGGCGGAGTAGAGGCATGACCGACAGTTGGCACTACGCGATCGACGCCGACGATGTTGAAGAGGAAGACGTGATGCCGGCCGTCGTCGAGGGCCGAGAAATCGCGATCTATCGCGTGGAAGGCGCGTTCTACGCCTCGGTCGATCGCTGCACCCACGGCGACGCGGCGCTTTCCGAGGGTATCGTGATCGACGATGTCATCGAATGTCCGCTGCACCAAGGCCGTTTTTGCGTCCGCGACGGCCGTGCCTTGAGCCCGCCCGTCAGCGAACCGATCGAGACCTTCCCGACCAAAGTCGAGGACGGGAAGGTCTACGTTCAGCTTTAACCGTTTCGCCTAGGCGCGTCCGAGGGGGCCGCGCAGCAGCTGACCGGGCAGGGCGCCGGTGTGCTGGTTTTCCTTCAGCACGGTCTGGCCGGCTACGATCGTTGCCAGCATGCCATCTGCGTACTGCTTCAGTCGTTTCGATCCTGACGGCAGGTCATTGACGACTTCCGGCATCTTGGGCATCACCTTGTCGGCATCGAAAACGGTGATGTCGGCGGTCATGCCTTCGCGCAGCAGGCCGCGGTCGTGGAAGCCCCAATGGGTGGAGGTGTCATAGG
>JAPPPC010000043.1 GCA_028817685.1 Rhodospirillaceae bacterium | reverse complement strand
CCCGTGGACCTCGTAGTAGAGCTCATCGCCGTCCTTGAGGGTCAGGTGTGGCATGGATGTGTCCTGTGATTACCTTTGGCGGCATCGTTTCCACCCCCACCTTGGTCCTCCCCCCTCAAAGGGGAAGAAAATCGAGCGCCAAAACTCGACGGGACTCGCTTCCCCCTTGAGGGGGGAAGGGCAGGATGGGGATGGACGGCGGCCGGAGTTGCCATCAATCCGCCTTGTCGAGCGACGCGAACACCGTGTTCGCCTCGATTTCCGCCACATTGTCGGGCCGCGGAAACGGCTCGGGCGCGCGGTCGCCGGCGGCACGCGGCCGTCCGATGCCTTCGAAGAAATCCTCCAGCCCACCCGGCGCCAGCACCCACATCATCTTCAGATCCTGCTCGGTGTCGTTGATGATCTTGTGTGCGTTCTGGTGCCCGGCATAGACCATCGTGCCCGGCCGCACCGGATGCTCCTCGCCATTGACCAGCACCTTGCCCGTGCCCTCGAAGAAGAACAGCAGCTCCTGCTCGGTGCCGTGCTGGTGCTCGCGGATATAGGAGCCCGGCGCGATCACCTGTATGCCGGCCGACAGATCCTTGATCGACGGATCGTTGCGTTTCGACACCAAAACCTCGGCATAGCCGTTTGCCGGCACCGGCTGCCAGTAGCTCTGCCCCTCATCCGGCTGCACCACGAAGGCCGCCCCGCGTTCCTGTTCGCTCATGACCCTCTCCCTTGGCTGGTCGCTGTTTCGGCCCCATGATAGTACAACCGGCGCGCACGAGAAGTCGTTTCCCGCAAAGGACCAACAGCGATGACGCCCGTAATTGCGGGGAACGCCGAGAATCCCCGAACCTTGATCACCGAAAATACTGCCATCGTGGCCCCGCGCCTCGTGCCGGAGATCTCGCTGCACCTCGCCGACGAAGACCTGCCGCTCTATCGCGCCGGGGAGGACGAATTGACGGCGCTCGGTATCGGCACACCCTATTGGGCCTTCGCCTGGGCCGGTGGACAGGCCTTGGCGCGCTACGTGCTGGACAATCCAGACGTTGTCGCCGGCAAGCGCGTGCTGGATTTCGGCGCGGGCAGCGGATTGGTCGCGATCGCGGCGGCGAAGGCCGGTGCCGCCGAAATCATTGCCGCCGATATCGACCCGGTGGCCGCCGAGGCGATGTCGCTGAACGGTGCCCTCAACGGCGTCGATTTCAGCATGACTACGGAAGACCTGATCGACACCGACGGCGGCTGGGACCCGATGCTGATCGGCGACGTCTGCTACGACAAGGAAATCGCCGACCGGCTGCTGCCCTGGCTGCGCGGTCTGGCCGCGGTCGGCCGCACGGTCCTGATCGGCGATCCCGGCCGCTTCATCCTGCGCGACATGGGGCTCGAGACCATCGCCGCCTATCACGCCGAGACAACCGGCATCATGGAGGACAGCGATCTGCGCAATGCGCGGGTCTGGCGTTTTTCAGGCTAAGGCCGTCCCTCCGCCAATCCACCCCAGGACCGTTCATAACTCCTTAGGAGTTTAGCGCCTGAATATCCGGACTCCGGCGCGTTTCTTCCCTAAACTCCGTAACCGGCTTGAGGCGGTCTTGGGCTGAACATGACGATACGCAATTATTGGATATTTCTCGCAGCGACCGTGGTCTTCACGTTGATCGCCACCATCGTGCGCGCGGAACCCGAACTGCTAAACCAGAAGCAACTCGAAGCCCTGTTTGGCGGCGATCTCAGCTTCGCAGTGCAGGGCAGCCGCACGAAACTCCGCTTCAAGTTCCGCCCGGATGGACGGTGGTTCGTCAAAACGCGCAGTGACCGCAAAGCCACAGGCAACTGGCGCATCGACGGCCGGAAGATCTGCCGTGACCAAACCGAAACGCAGGGCAATTGGGAGGGTTTGAAAAAACCGTCCGTGTGCTTTGGCATTTGGCGCGACGGCGACTCGCTTGCCTTTGGCAAGAGCCGCACGCCGGTCATCCTCGCCAACGCGAGCGACATGAAGCGCATCGATACCGTAGAGACGGCGACGCAACGGCAGCAACAGGCCGAAAGAGCATCAATCGAAGCACAGAAACGCGAAATCGAGCGGCAACGGCTGGCGCTGGAAAAGGAGCGGTTGGCCGAGGAAGCGCGGTTGGAAAACCTGCGCCGCGATCTCGAAAGGCAGAAGATCGAGCAGGCCAAACAGCAGCAAGCTCTCGCGGCGCAGGCGGCTGCGGAGCCCCGCGTCGCGCCGGCGATCCCCGCGATCGAATTCGGCGCCTACCATGCCGTCGTCATCGGCATCAACGACTACAAGTCCTTGCCGAAGCTGCAGACCGCCCTAGCCGATGCGCGCGCGGTCGCGCAGACCCTGGAGGCGGCGTACGGGTTCACGGTCCATCTTCTGGAAAATCCGTCCCGCGCGGACATCCTGGATATATTCGACCAGCTGCGCGAGACGCTGGTCGAAACCGATAATCTGCTGATCTACTACGCCGGCCATGGCTGGCTCGACCAGCAGTCGGGCCGCGGCTACTGGCTGCCGGTGGGTGCGCGCAACGACAGGCGGTCGCGCTGGCTGTCCAACGGCGACCTGACCGATGCGCTGAAAGCGATGTTCGCGAAGCATGTCATGGTCGTCGCCGACAGCTGCTATTCGGGCACCCTGACACGGTCGATAAGCCCGGCGACGCGCACCCCCGACTATGTCAGCCGGGTCACCGCGAAACGGGCGCGCGTCGTGCTATCCTCAGGCGGCCTGGAGCCGGTGGTCGATTCCGGCGGCGGTAAACACTCCGTCTTTGCCGCCCAGTTCCTCAAAGCGCTGCGGGAAAACCGAGACATCCTCGACGGCACCCGCTTGTTCGACCACATCCGCCGCAACGTCGTGCTGAATGCCGACCAGACCCCGCAATATTCCGACATCCGCCACGCCGGCCACGAGGGCGGCGATTTCCTGTTCGTCCAGCGGCGGTGAAAAAGAGCTGGTCCGGCGGCGCATCCTCGGCACAAACTTGAACCGGCCAGCGTACGGTAGGAATTTGCGAGTTTAGCCCGCCAGCAATATGCCTGCAGGCACACTGTTCATCGCATATAGATCAGCTCGATGACATTCGAATCCGGATCGAGCTTAACGACAAATTCTGTCAAATTCGGTGAGCTTCCCCTCATGCTTTGCGGTCGATCCGGATCCAAGAATTCCACTACAAAATGATCCGGAGCGCTGAGGAGAGAGATTTTGTATTTAGAGGTGTCGTGTCCACGACTCTTGGCCTCAGCGACAGCTACTGCAATCAACTCAGAGTCTGATTGCGCCGCGACCAGAGTAATACAAAGCCAAGTGATCGAACAAAGCGCGAGTAAGACCGAACTGGCAAACCTTCTCACGTAGTCCCCCTAAAGAAACTCCGCCGCCCACCCTTCTGCTCCGGAGCCGTCCTTGGTCAGGCGGATCGGTTCGGCGTTTTTCACCACGCGCGGGCCGTTCAGCGGCAGGCCGAAGGCGGCCAGCAGGACCGCGTAGTTGCCGCCATGGGCGACGATCAGGATTTCCGTACCGAGGTCCAGGACGGCGCGGAAACCGTCCAGGGTGCGCAGGGTGAATTGCTGCAGGCTTTCGCCACCTTCCGGGTCGCCGCCCCAATTGAGATCCACGTTCGACTGGCCGGACCAATCGCCCCAGTCGCGCTCCCACAGATTGGATTGCTTGTGCAGCGGCTTGGCGCATTTCGCGTTGACGATCTCGGCCGTCTCCCAGGTGCGCTCCAGGTCGCTCGCATGGATTTCGATAAAATCGTGATTGACCAGAATGTCGGCGGCCGCGCGCGCCTGGCCGCGGCCAGTATCGTTCAGAGTGACGCCGCGTTGGGTCTGGATAATTCGCAGTTTGTTGTGCTAGGTTTCGCCGTGG
>JAPPPC010000099.1:6405-15153 GCA_028817685.1 Rhodospirillaceae bacterium | reverse complement strand
CGCCCCCGGGCAAGCTGAACCGGCTGCGCAGCCATGAGACGCGCAGGGATGAGCCGCGGTTCGGCGCGCATATCGACGATCTGAAACCGGTCATCCGCACGGGCACCTCCGATTCCGCCGCGCTGGACGCGGTGTTTGAGTTGTTGGTCCGCTCGCAGCGGGAATTGCCCGAGGTGAAGTCGCTGTTGATTCCCGAAGCTTGGGAGCAATCCACCACGGTGCCCGAGGCGCATCGCGACTTCTACGCCTACTCGAATACGGTGATGGAGCCCTGGGACGGACCTGCGGCGATCGCCGCCTATGGCGGCCGTTGGGTTCTGGCCGGGATGGACCGCAATGGGTTGCGGCCGATGCGCTACGTGATCACGGGCGACGGTCTGCTGATCGTCGGCTCCGAGGCAGGCATGGTGAAGGTCGACGAGACGGAAGTGGTCGAGAAGGGGCGGCTGGGTCCCGGACAGATGGTCGCCGTCAATCTTCAGGAGGGGCGGTTCTACAAGGACGGCGAGCTGAAGGACAAGGTCGCCGCGATGCGCCCGTACAAGGAATGGCGGGAAAAGATACGCGACTTCGACACGTTGCTGGCGGACCGGGCCGACGAGTCTGCTCGGATGGATCGCGACACGCTGCGGCGCCGGCAGGTCGCGGTCGGTTGGACCATCGAAGATCTCGAACTGATCCTTCACCCCATGGTCGAGGAGCAAAAGGAACCGACGGGGTCGATGGGTGACGATGCGCCGCTCGCCGTCCTGTCGGACAATTATCGCGGACTGCATCACTTCTTTCGGCAATCTTTCAGCCAGGTGACCAATCCCGCGATAGACTCGTTACGCGAACGCGGTGTCATGTCGCTGACCACGCGGCTCGGCAATTTGGGCAACATTCTGGAAACGGCGGAATCGGGCGGCACGATTCTGCAGCTCCCGTCGCCGGTCTTGTTGAATGGCGAGTTTGAAGCGATGTGTGGCCATTTGGGTGCGACCGCCGTCGCTATCGATTGCACGTTCGATCCGAGCGAAAAGCCAAACGCCCTGCGCAACGCGATCCTGCGCATCCGGACCGAAACCGAAGATGCGGTGCGGGGCGGGTGCACGCATGTGATCCTGACCGACGAGAGGGTCGATGCGGAGCGGGTTGCCGTGCCGATGATCCTCGCGACCGGCGCAGTACACACGCATCTCGTCCGCACGAGCCTGCGGACCTATGTCTCGA
The DNA here is from genome assembly GCA_028817685.1 of Rhodospirillaceae bacterium. Taxonomy (GTDB): domain Bacteria; phylum Pseudomonadota; class Alphaproteobacteria; order UBA8366. The sequence goes on along the minus strand of JAPPPC010000099.1, from coordinate 13,941 downwards.
TCAATGTCCGGTCGGCGGAATGTCTCGACGTGCACTATGTTGCGGTCCTGATCGGCGTCGGGGCGACGACGGTCAATCCCTACCTGGCGCAGGAAGCGATAGCCGACCGGTATGGCAAAGGTCTCTTCGGATCCCTCGGTTATGCAGAAGCGCTGCAGCGCTACCGTCGTGCCGTCGATGACGGTTTGCTCAAAGTCATGTCGAAGATGGGTATTTCCGTCATCAGCTCATTTCGCGGCGGGTATAATTTTGAAGCGGTCGGGTTGTCCCGGACCCTGGTCGGACAGTTTTTTCCCGGCCTACCGAGCCGCATCTCCGGTATCGGACTGGATGGCATCCAGCGCAAATCGGTGGCGATTCATGAACGCGCGTACAGCGAAGGTGCCGACGTTCTGCCGATCGGCGGATTCTATCGCTACCGAAAGGGTGGCGAAGCGCATTTTTGGGATGGCAAGCTGATCCACATGCTGCAGTCGGCGGTCGAAACCGACAGCTATGCGGCCTACCGCAAATACAGTGAAGGTACCCGGTCCCTATCGCCCACCAATCTGCGCGATCTCCTCGACTTCGCGCCGGTCGATGCGGACATGAATGTCGATGACGTAGAGTCGATTACCGAAATTCGCAAACGCCTCGTGTCGCCGGGGATATCGCTGGGCGCGCTCAGCCCCGAAGCGCATGAAACCCTGTCCATCGCGATGAACAGGATCGGTTCCAAATCCGACTCCGGTGAAGGCGGCGAGGACCCGGAACGATACCGTCCGAAGGAAAACGGCGACAACCCGTCCAGCGCGATAAAACAGATCGCGTCGGGCCGCTTCGGGGTGACGGCTGAGTATCTGAACAATTGTTCGGAAATCGAGATCAAGATCGCGCAAGGGGCGAAACCCGGCGAGGGTGGTCAGTTGCCCGGCTTCAAGGTGTCGGAAATGATCGCACGGCTGCGGCATTCGACACCCGGTGTCACGTTGATTTCGCCACCGCCGCATCACGATATTTATTCCATCGAAGACCTGGCGCAGCTCATCTACGATCTCAAACAGATCAACCCGGACGCCCTGGTCTGCGTGAAGCTTGTGGCGCGGACGGGGATCGGCACGATCGCGGCGGGTGTCGCGAAAGCCAACGCCGACGTCATCCTGGTCTCCGGCCATAGCGGGGGCACCGGTGCCAGCCCGCAGACCTCGATCAAATATGCGGGGTTGCCGTGGGAGATGGGGCTGTCCGAAGTTCATCAGGTCCTGACCCTGAACCGGCTGCGTCACCGGGTGCGGTTGCGTGTCGATGGGGGCATCAAGACCGGTCGCGACGTTGTGATGGCGGCGATCCTGGGCGCGGAGGAATTCGGAATCGGGACGGCGTCGCTGGTGGCGATGGGCTGCATCCTGGTCCGCCAGTGCCATTCGAACACCTGCCCGGTTGGCATTTGCACCCAGGACGAAAGGCTGCGCGACAAATTCAAGGGCACGCCGGAGAAGGTGGTCAATCTGTTTAGCTTCGTCGCCGAAGAGGTCCGCGAAATTCTGGCGACGCTGGGGGCGGCATCTCTGCGCGAGATCATCGGACGGACCGAGCTGCTGTCGCAGGTGAGCCGGGGGTCGCGCCATCTCGACGATCTCGATCTCAACCCGATACTGGCGCAACCGGATCCGGGCGGCGGCGCGCGGCATTGCACGATTGACGGTCGCAACGAGGTGCCGGACGCGCTCGACGCCCGCATGATCGAGGATGCGGCGGCGTTGTTCGCGCACGGTGAAAAAATGCAGCTGCAGTACAATGTCCGAAACACCGACCGGGCGATTGGCGCGCGGCTGTCGTCGCGCATTACCCGGCAATACGGCATGGACGGGCTCAATCCCGGGCACATCACGGTACGGTTGCGCGGATCGGCGGGCCAGTCCCTGGGCGCGTTTGCCGTTCAGGGCCTCACGCTCGAGGTGTTCGGCGAGGCGAACGACTATGTCGGCAAGGGCCTGTCCGGTGGCAAAATCATCGTCCGGCCGCTGACCGCCAGCCCGCTTGCGAGCCATCGGAACACGATTGTCGGCAACACGGTTCTGTACGGCGCGACGGCAGGCACCCTGCTCGCCGCCGGTCAGGCGGGCGAGCGATTCGCCGTGCGCAATTCCGGGGCCACCGCCGTCGTGGAAGGCTGTGGGTCGAACGGCTGTGAGTACATGACCGGTGGCACGGTCGTAATACTCGGCGCGGTCGGTGCTAATTTCGCTGCTGGCATGACCGGCGGCATGGCTTTCGTCCACGACCCGGACGGTGATCTGGTCCATCGGGTGAACGCCGATACAGTCATCTATCAGCGGATGGAACCCGGCTATTGGGCAGATTTCTGTCAAGGCTTGATCGAAACACACGCGACGGAAACGCAGTCCGAATGGGCAAACCGGATACTCAATGAATGGCAGCAGGAACGCGAAGCTTTCTGGCAGATTGTGCCGAAGGAAATGCTGGACCGGCTCGAACACCCGATCGTGACGTCAATCAGCGCCGCGGAGTGACCGCGCGGCCTTTCCATTTCGTGCGCAGCGCCTAATATACGCGCCATGCCACTGCTGTATCATCTCTGGCTGTCACCCTTCAGCCGCAAGGTCCGTATCGTGCTCGGCGAGAAGGGCATCGATGTCTCCCTTAAGGTCGAGAAAGTTTGGGAACGCCGTGAGGATTTTCTGGCGCTGAACCCGACGGGGGAGGTGCCGGTTATGGTCGAGGATGACGGCATGGTGCTCGCCGACTCCAACGCGATCGTCGAATATCTGGACGAGAAGCACCCCGACCCGCCGATCATCGGCCGGTCGCCGGAAATGCGAGCGGAGACACGGCGGCTGGTCGCCTGGTTCGACCTGAAGTTTCAGCGCGAGGTGACCGCGAATCTCGTCAACGAGAAGATCATGAAGCGGTTCCTCGGGCTGGGCGAACCGGATTCCGCCGCGATCCGGGCCGGCAATCAGAACATCCATTTCCATCTCGATTATATCGGCTACCTGACCGAACAGCGTCGCTGGATCGCGGGGGACGAGCTGTCTTTGGCCGATATCGCGGCGGCAGCGCATCTTTCCTGTGTCGACTATCTGGGCGACGTGCCCTGGGACGATCATGGTGCGGCACGGGAATGGTATGCGCGGATCAAATCGCGGCCGAGCTTCCGCTCGCTGTTGGGGGACCACATCCCCGGCGCGCCGCCGCCGCGGCACTATGCCGATCTCGATTTCTGACCCGTTACTTCCGGTCCGGATTGACGTCCAGCAGTTCAAGATTGCGTTGCGCGGCCGCCGCCGCCGGTGTCCCGTCGTGCAGCCGGATTAAATCGAGCCAGGCCTGGCGCGCGCCGTTGCGGTCGCCGGTCAAGCGCTTCAAGATACCGTATTCGAGCAGAACTTCCGGCCTTCCCGGGGCCAGCCGATAGGCCGCGTCGACATCCTGCTGCGCCAATGGCAACGCATCCACGAAACGGTAGGCGCTGGCCCGAAGGATCAAGGCGTCGGTTCGCTCCGGATCGGCTTCGATGACCCGGTTCAAATCATCGATCGCTTCCCAATAGTTTCGCGCCGCGCCCAAGGTCGTGGCGCGGTCGATCAGGATTTCAGAATCGTTTGGAGCCAGCTTTAGGGCCGCGCTTTGGATCGCATAGGCTTTCTCAAGCTGCTCGGCCCGAAACCAGGCGGCGCCGGCCTGGGCCAGCATCGCCGCCCGCGCTTCACGCGGCGCGTCGCCCATTGCGTCCGCAACCGCTTTGAAGCGTTTCGCGGCCTGCTCATACTGGCCGAGATTGAACAGGGCGACGGCGCCGCAATGGCGGGCCGCACCGCCGCCATTCATATCTTGCCAGGCAAGCGCCGCCTCCAGCGCGCCATTCGGGTCTTTGTGCGCCAGGTTCATGCAGTTTTCGTAGGTCCGATTGCCACCCTCGATCTGCGGTGGCGCAGCGTGGAGTGACAGCGCGGCGGAAACGGTTGCTGCGCCGGCGAACAATGCTTTGGTAACGCTTGACCAGTACCATCGGGGAGCCATGATGCTGCGGGTTATACAGGAATTTGCCGCAAAGGTGCGTGGATGCGTGAAGAGGAAAATCGCCGTCTATTCTGTTTCGGACTCGGCTATTCGGCACGGCTTCTCGCGCAGCAACTCGCGGCGGAAGGCTGGCAGATTGCCGGTACCTGTCGTGGCGACACATCGGATCCGCAAGCCTGCGGGTACGCGATGCACCGCTTCGATGGGATGGCTCCGATGGACGAGCCGGAGAAGGCGCTGTCCGGTGTCACCCATATTTTGTCCTCCGTCCCGCCCGGCGCTGATGGCGACCCGGTTTTGGCTTGTCATGCAAGTGACATCGAAAAAATCGAGTCGCTTGAATGGATCGGTTACCTATCGACGACGGGGGTCTATGGCGATCGTGCGGGGGAATGGGTCGACGAAAGCGCCGAACTGGCACCCTCAGGGGAACGCGGGCGGCGTCGGGTGGCGGCGGAAGCGGCCTGGTTCGCCTTGCGGACGCGCGCGGCGGTACAGAGCTTTCGCCTCGCTGGTATCTACGGGCCGGGCCGCAGTGCGCTGGATACGGTGCGGCATGGCCGAGCGCGGCGAATCGTCAAACCGGGTCAGGTGTTCAGCCGCATCCATGTCGACGATATCGCCAATGTACTTCGCGCCTCGATAGCGCGGCCCGAACCCGGCACGGCCTACAATGTGTGCGACGACGAGGCGGCACCGCCGCAGGATGTCATCGCGTTCGCCTGCGATTTACTCGGTGTCGCGCCGCCGCCGGAAATCGCCTTCGAGGACGCCGAGCTTAGCGACATGGCCAAGAGTTTCTATCGCGACAACAAGCGCGTTTCCAACCGACGGATCAAGGAGGCGCTCGGTGTCGTGTTGAAATGGCCGAATTATCGCGATGCGCTGCGCGAGATGGTGCGATGAGCCGATTGATTTTACTGTTGGCCTGTCTGGCCCTGATTTCTTGTCAGACTGCAAGCAGCTCGCCGGCGCGAACGCCGTCATCGCTGCTAGACATTCACGCCGTGACCTTTACGAGCGGCGACGGGTCCGAACTATCCGGCTATCTGTACAAGCCTCCGGGTGACGGCCCGTTCGACACGATCTTGATGATGCATGGCTGCAGCGGGATGCTCGACCGAGATGGTTCGATCAAGCCGCGTGAAACTGCCTGGCTGGAAATCCTGCGCGCGGAAGGCTATGCGGTTCTTCTGGCGGACAGCTTCACGAAGCGCGGTTACGGCAGTATTTGCAGAATTCGCAGTCGGCCGATCACGCCCTCGCGAGACCGGCCGCACGATGCCTATGGGGCGCTGCGCTGGTTGCAGGCGCAGCCTTTCACCCAGGCGGACCGTATCGTGCTGATGGGGTGGTCGAATGGGGCCATGTCGATGCTCTGGGCCGTGAAGCGGGATGCCCCGCAGCGGCCGAAGAACCTTGCGCATGACTTTCGGGCGGCGATCGGGTTCTATCCTGGTTGCATCACGCTTCGTCGCAAGAATCCGGACTATGCGGCGGCGGTTCCGGTGTTGCTGCAGATCGGGCTTGCCGACGATTGGACCAAGCCGAAACCCTGCATGGCGCTGGTCGACGAGGCGACCGCCCGCGGTGGCGGCGCAAAGATGACCTATGACGCGTATGAGGACGCTTATCACGGGTTCGACCATCCGGATTCCAAGCCGCGTGCGATCACGACGAAGCACAGCGCCTATCGCAGCGGGAAGCGGACGGTGCATGTGGGCACGAATGTCGAAGCCCGGGCGCAGGCGATCGCCAATGTGAAGGCCTATCTACGCACCGTGTTCAGGGACTAGCACCCGCCGCTGAGCGCGTCGACCGCGGCGCGCAGCTTGTCGAGATCCTGCGGGCTCGACAGCCTGTGATCGCCATTCTTGATCAGGGTGATTTCGATATCGTCAGAGGTGATCGCCTCCGCCGTGCGCATGATGTGGTCCACGGGGATCGCTTCGTCCTGCAGGCCGAGTAGTATCCGAACCGGCCCATCGAACGGGATCGGGTGGTTCAACACCAGGTGTTTGCGGGACTCTTCAATGAGGTCGCGGGTAATAGGGTAGGGTCCGTCATCATAGATCGAAGGGCGGAGCCACATGCCGTCCCGCTCGATCTGGCGGCGCGCCTCTTCCGGAAGGTTCTTCCACATCAACTCGGTGGTGAAATCCGGCGCGGGTGCGATCAGGACCAAACCGGCGACCCGGTCGGCGCGCATCAAGGTCAGCAGCAATGCCATCCATCCGCCCATCGAGGAGCCGACGATGATCTGCGGCCCTTCAGTGACTCGGACCTTCTGTTACGTCCTCAAAGACTGCGAGCATATCGGCCCGCCAAAGCCCGATCGTCCCTTCTTCGAACCGGCCGGAGGAGGCGCCATGCCCCTGGTAATCGAAGCGCGTGTATTGCTGGCCGCGTGCGAGACAATAGGTTTCGAGCGTCGTCGCCTTGATTCCCGTCATATCGGAATGAAAGCCGCCGCAAAACAGCACGCCCGGCCCCTTGCCGGAATTATGGTGGTAGGCGATTGTCGCACCGTCCGGGCGTGCTAATATTGAGGGCTGCTGCACGTCTTTTCGCCTTCGATTCGTTTTTGATTTTAAGGAATTAACCGCCGCATGCCGGAACAGTCAACCATCGCCGACCGCACAAAGACCGGTGACCGGCCGGTCGTCATGCAGGTGGTCCCCGCGTTGGTTACCGGGGGTGTCGAGCGCGGCACGGTCGATGTCGCGGCGGCACTCGCGGATGCGGGATGGCAATCGTTGGTCGTATCTTCCGGCGGTCCCATGGTGCGTGAAATTCTCCGCGCCGGGGCCGAGCATATCGAATTGCCGGTTCACTCGAAGAACCCGATGGTGATGCGCAGCAATGTGGAGCGTCTGTCATCCTTGATCCGCGAGCGCGGTGTGGACATCGTGCACGCGCGCAGCCGCGCGCCGGCCTGGAGTGCCCGACGGGCGGCGCGCGGCGCCGGTGCCCGGTTCATGACAACCATCCATGCGCCGTACAATCTCGGCCTGCCCCTGAAGCGGCTGTACAATTCGGTCATGGCCGATGGCGATCGGGTGATTGCGATCAGCGCGTTCATCGCGCGGCATGCTCTGGAGGTATACAAGGCGGACCCCGAGCGCATTCGGGTCATCCATCGCGGCGTCGATATCGACCATTTCGACCCGGCCAAAGTCAGTGCCGAACGTGTTATCAAGCTGTCGACCGATTGGCGGCTCCAAGACGGGGTTCCGACCGTCATGCTGCCGGGTCGGTTGACGCGGTGGAAGGGACAGACGGTCCTCATTGAAGCCATCGCCAAGCTCGAACGTACGGATATCCGATGCCTTCTCGTCGGCAGTGACCAGGGGAGGACCGGGTATCGCCGTGAGTTGGAGAACCTGATCGCCAAGCGCGGGCTCGAAAGCGTTGTGCATCTGGTCGGCGATTGCAAAGACATGCCGGCGGCCCTGATGCTGGCCGATGCGGTGGTCTCCGCCTCGACCGATCCGGAAGCGTTCGGCCGCGTCA
>JAPPPC010000099.1:0-6395 GCA_028817685.1 Rhodospirillaceae bacterium | reverse complement strand
TCCGATCATCGCCGCCGAGCACGGCGCCAGCCAGGAGGTGGTGCTGCCGGATGAAACCGGCTGGCTGGTGCCGCCGAATGATCCGGACGCGCTGGCGAACGCGTTGCGGCAGGCTTTGGCGCTAGACGCGCAAGCGCGGGAATCCTGGGCCCGGCGGGCTATTGCGCGGGCGCAGAAGCTGTTCACCAAGCAAACCATGTGCGCCGCCACTCTGGATGTCTACCGGGAACTTCTCGAAGAAGCGCAGATCGACGGTGAAGCGGCGGCGTGACGGCCGAACGGCGGAACATACTGGTGATCAAGCTGAGCGCGCTGGGCGATTTCTGGCAATAGATGGGCCCGTGCGCCGCCATCCGCCGGGCGCATGACACAGCGCGCATCACCCTGCTGACAACGGGGCCCTATGTGGAGTTCGCGCAAGCCAGCGGCTATTTCGACGAAATCTGGACCCACCGGCGGCCGCGCTGGTGGCAGGTGGGGGCATGGCTGGCGTTGAAAAAGCAGCTCGACGGTGGTCGCTTTTACCGGGTTTACGATCTTCAAACCTCCGACCGTTCGTCGTTCTACTATCGTCTTTTGCGGCGCCCGAAGCCGGAATGGAGTGGTATCGCGGCTGGCTGCGCACTGCCGCACGCCAATCCGCGGCGAGACTTCATGCACACGATCGAGCGCCAGCGCGAGCAGCTTAAAATGGCCGGTATAGACGACGTCCCGTTGCCGCATTTCGATTGGATCGAGAGCGGCACCGACGGCTTTGGCCTGCCGGAACGGTTTGTCATGTTGGTGCCGGGGGGGTCGGCTGGCCGACCGGGCAAACGGTGGTCTGTCACCGGTTTTGTCGCGCTGGCCGAGCGACTCTTGGCGCGGGACCTCGTACCTGTGCTCCTCGGGGCGGCCGACGAGGCGGACCGGAACGCGCAAATCGCAGCGGCTTGCCCAGGCGCGGTGAATTTGACCGGCAAGACCTCGATCCTCGATATCGCGCGGTTGGCGCGACGGGCGGCGGGGGCGGTCGGCAACGATAATGGCCCCATGCATTTGATCGCCGCGGCCGGTTCCCCGTCCTTGGTGCTCTATTCGCACGAGTCGGATCCCGCGCTGTGCGCGCAGCGCGGGCCGGACGTGGAAATACTGCGCCGCGAATTCCTCGACACTCTCACCGTGGATGAGGTTGAAGCCGCGATGCGCTTGCGGTGACCCGGTGCGCAGCGTTGCAGGCCGCGCGGTGGGAGGCTCGACAATCTTCCGTCGAACGTGGTATTGGACCGCCATGATGACGTCACTGACCGGTTTCAGCCCGTCCCGCACGACCGCCCGAACTACCGGCACGGACGGGACTTCGGCTGCCTGACGCGAGCGCGACGGGCAGGCGAGAAAGCAACCGTCCGAACTTTCCTGAAATTTAGTTGAACGCACCGGCCCGGTAAGGTCCGGATGCTTGACAGATATACGGAACCGCCTAGGGTTCCCCAGATTTTTGAAGAGGAAGCGTGACATGCCACGCCTCACGTTACCCGACGGCAGTGTTCGGGAATTCGATGGTTCGGTCAGCGGCGCGGAAGTCGCCGCGTCGATCGGTCCCGGCTTGGCCAAGGCGGCCGTCATGGTCAAACTCGACGGTGTCGAGCGCGACCTGTCGCACAAGATTGAACAGGACTCGGCGATCGAGATCGTTACCCGTGATTCCGACGACGGGTTGCAGTTGCTGCGCCATGACTGCGCGCATGTGCTGGCCGAGGCGGTCCAGGAACTGTTTCCGGGTACGCAAATTACCTTCGGCCCCGCCATCGATGACGGGTTCTATTACGATTTTCACCGAGAAGAAGCTTTCACACCGGAAGACTTCGAGGCCATCGAGAAACGTATGGCCGAAATCGTCGATCGTGACGAGACCATCACCCGCGAAGTCTGGGAGCGGGCGGATGCGGTCAAGTTCTTCGAGGAGATCGGCGAGACCTTCAAGGCGGAGCATGTCGCTGGTCTGCCCGAGGGTGAAGAAATCTCCATGTACCGGCAGGGCGATTGGATCGATCTCTGCACCGGGCCGCATCTGCCCTCGACCGGCCGGCTCGGAAAATCCTTCAAACTGATGAAACTGGCCGGCACCAACTGGCGTGGCGATCCGAAGAACCCGCAATTGCAGCGCATGTACGGGACCTGCTGGCGCACGGACAAGGAATTGCGGGCCTATCTGCACCGGCTGGAAGAGGCGGAAAAACGCGATCACCGCCGGCTTGGCCGCGAAATGGACCTGTTCCACATCCAGGAGGCCGCCGTCGGCAGCGTCTTTTGGCATCCGAAGGGCTGGACGCTTTACCGGGCCTGCGAGGCCTATATGCGCCGGCGGCTGGACAAAGCCGGATATGACGAGGTCAAGACGCCGCAGCTGGTCGATCGCAGCCTTTGGGAAAGCTCCGGCCATTGGGAGAAATTTCGCGAGCACATGTTCACGGTCGATGACGAGCATGAGCGGGTGCTGGCGCTGAAGCCGATGAACTGCCCCTGTCATGTGCAGATCTTCCGGCAGGGCATCACCAGTTATCGCGATCTGCCGATCCGGATGGCGGAGTTCGGCTCCTGCCACCGCAACGAGCCTTCGGGTGCGCTGCACGGGCTGATGCGGGTGCGCGCCTTCACCCAGGACGACGCGCACATCTTCTGCACCGACGATCAGATCGTCTCGGAGACGGAGCGGTTCTGCGAGCTGCTGCTGTCGATCTACCGCGATTTCGGGTTCGAGGATGTGGCGGTCAAGTTCTCCGATCGGCCGGAGGTGCGCGCCGGCGAAGACGCTGTGTGGGACAGGGCCGAAAAAGCCCTGGTCGAGGCGACGGAGGCGGCCGGTCTTCCCTACACGTTGAATCCGGGCGAGGGGGCGTTTTACGGGCCGAAGCTGGAGTTCGTGCTGACCGACACGATTGGCCGGGAGTGGCAGTGCGGCACCCTGCAGGTCGACTTCGTCCTGCCGGAGCGGCTCGATGCGAACTATATCGGTGAAGACGGCGAGAAACACCGTCCGGTCATGCTGCACCGCGCGATCCTGGGCTCCTTCGAGCGTTTCATCGGCGTGCTGATCGAGCAGTTCGCCGGCCGTCTACCCTTATGGCTGTCGCCTGTACAGCTCGTTGTCGCGACAATCACGTCAGATGCGGATGACTACGCTGCGGAAGTCGCTGCAGCCTGCCGCGACGCGGGGCTGCGGGTCGAGACCGACACGCGCAATGAAAAAATTAACTACAAGGTGCGCGAGCATTCCCTCGCCAAGGTCCCGGTCATCGTTGTTGTGGGCAAGCGGGAGGCCGAAGAGCGCGCGGTCGCGTTGCGCCGTCTCGGGGGCAAAAAACAAGAAATTCTTGCACTTGAGGATGCGCTCAATACACTAACGCAGGAAGCGGCGCCGCCGGCATGACGGTGGCGCGATTTGGCGGGTGGTACGGCGCGGCCAGCGGCGCGCGTCCCCACCCTTTTACGCATTAACGGCTACAGGAGGAATCTATAGCTCGTCCACCTTATAATGCCGCGCCGGTCAAGCAGGGCCCGCGCGTCAACCGGGACATCGAATCCGCGAAGATTCGGCTTGTCGATGAAGACGGTGAAATGATCGGGGTCGTCCCGCTTGCCGAGGGGTTGAACCGCGCCGACGAGGCCGGGCTCGATCTGGTTGAGGTGTCGCCGAACGCCGACCCACCGGTCTGCAAGATATTGGACTATGGCAAGTTCAAATACATTGCGCAGAAAAAAGCCAATGAAACGCGCAAGAAGCAAAAGACCATCGACGTCAAAGAAATCAAGATGCGCCCGAACATCGACGATCACGATTACGATGTGAAGATGCGGGCGATGCAAAAATTTCTCGGCGAAGGCGACAAGGTCAAGGTGACCTTGCGGTTCCGCGGGCGGGAAATGGCGCACCAGGAACTCGGCCGCAAGGTTCTCGAGCGGGTGCGCGTCGACCTCGACGAACCGGCGAAGGTCGAACAGTTCCCGCAGATGGAAGGCCGGCAGATGATCATGATCCTGGCGCCGAAATAGGCGCCGGGCGACTTCCCTTCCGATCGAGGCCTGAACTGCCGCCGCGCTATGGGACGGCGGTCAAGTAATCATGCACGACGCGGCCATAGGGCAGCGTCATGTCGCCCAGTACATACTGGCCGGTCAGCACATTGTTGACCGGCAGCGAATCCAGCGGGCCGCCCGGATCGACGTCGAGTTGTGCCGGGCCGCTCCAGCTTTGCTTCACGGACACGTCGGTCGCGGTTAGCGAAATCAACTGCGCCACCGCCGGCGGACCGCCCGTGCCGGGGATCAGCTTGCAGGAAATCTGTTCGGTAACGGGTGAAGGCGGGCCGGATTCCTCGGGTTCGGCGACGGGGATCGACATCCGCAGCGTGCCGACAAACCCCAAATCCAGCACGCCGGCGACACGATTTTCGCCCAGGACGAGTTCGGCCGTACCGTTTGCCGCGGGGAGACCCCAGATTTCACGCGACGCGTAGATCAATTCATCCTGATCGGTGAAATTCACATGGCTGTAATTGACATCTCTTCCTTCGAACCGCGCGGGGAGGGAGATCGTGCACGCCCGATACGCCCCGAAAGGGCTTTCTGCCGCCTCGACGATGCTCACCGAAACCGTGGCGCCGGTGGGTTCAAGCGGTTCCGGCAATGCCGCGCGGACGGCGTCCGGGTCGCTCTCATACTGCACGGTCAGCGCGGCCCGCTCGGTGAAGGTGAAGGGCGGCAGGTCATAGCTCGGCCGCCCGACCGGCATCGCGCTGACCCGCAGAATGTCTTCCCGCTTCATTAGCCGTCGCCATCCAGGAACTTTGCCATGCGCGGCGCTGGCGTGCCGTCCCGGAACGCGCTCGACAGGGACTCGATGCCCGCATGGACACCGTCGTCCAGCGACATCCGTTCCCAGTCGCGCATCAGTTTCTTCTGCAGGCGGATGCCGACCGGGCCGTTCGCCATGATCATATCGGTAGTTTCGGCAACCGCGTCGTCCAATCCGGACGCAGGCACGACCTGCTCCACCAACCCCCAGCTGAAGGCGGTGTCTGCATCGATGGCGTCGCCGCGATAGATCAGCCAGCAGGTCCGGCCCCAGCCGATCAGACGCGGGAACAGCGCCGACTCGATGACGGAGGGGAGGTCGAACAGCACTTCCGGCATGGCGAAACGCGCATTGTCGCTGGCGATACGGATGTCGCAGGAGGCGGCCGTCTCCAGCCCCGCACCCATGCACGCACCGTTGACCCGGGCGATCACCGGCACCGGCAACTCGCGGATCGCCTGATGCGCGTTCTGCAGCGCCGTGATGTAGGCGCGGCCGCCTTTCTCATCGAAGTTGCGCAGCTCCTGCAGGTTGGCCCCGGCGATGAAGGATCGCGGGCCTTCGCCGGTCAGCACGGCGACGCGCAGATCATCGTCCAGGGCGAGATCGCGGAACGCGGCTTCCAGCTCGGCGACCAAGGCGCTCGACAAATTGTTCGCCTTCGCCATGTTCTCGATCGTGACGGTGGCGAGATTGCCTTCTTCTCGGGCTTCGATGTCGACGGAAACGCGCGCCATGGATCTTCCTTTTCTTTTTGTGACCAGTTGTATCGGTTAGAGAGCGTTGCGCTGCGTCATGCCGCCATCGACGGTGACGACTTGCCCGCTCACCCAGGATGCCCGCGGACTGGCCAGATAGGTGACCAGATCCGCGACCTCGTCCGGCTTGCCGGCGCGCCCCTGCGGCAGGTTGTCCAGCAATTCGGGCCAGCGCGTTTTGTCGCCCAGCCGATCTTCCGCGATGACTTCATAGATCGTGATCATCCGCTCAGTCTCGATCAGGCCGGGATTGACCGCGACCACGCGCACGCCGTCGTCCAGGCTCGCGCCACCGAGCGCGCGGGTCAGCGCCATGATGCTGGCATTGCCCATCGAGCCGGCGACATAGTTCGGCACGGGTGCCTCGCCGGCGGTGCCGATGACGTTGACGATGACCCCGTCGCCGCGTTCGACCATCGCCGGATAGACCTCGCGGATCAGGTTGATATAGCCGAAAACTTTCAGGTCCCAGGCCCGACGCCAGGTCGCTTCGTCGACCGCCTTGACGTCGCCTGCGGGGATGGCGCCGGCATTGTTGACGAGAATATCGATGCCGGCGGTATCGGCGGCGAGCTGCCGCATCCGGTCGCCGTCCGACAGGTCTGCCGCATGGATGGTGACCTGCGCACCGTATTTCTCGTTCAGTTCATCGCGCGCCCGCGCCAGATCGTCCTCGGTCCGGGAGGCGAGATGCAGGCTGCATCCTTCCTCCGCCAGCCGTTCGGCGACGGCGCGCCCGATCCCCTTCGATCCGCCCGTAATCAGTGCTGTCTTGCCGGCGAGTTGTAAATCCATGCCCTGCC
>JAPPPC010000318.1 GCA_028817685.1 Rhodospirillaceae bacterium | reverse complement strand
TTCAACCCGCCCCTCGCAAACCACGATTTCCAGCGCACCCGTATCGAGGACCGCGGTTCGCCCGAGGTCAAACTGCATTTCGGTGAAGACGTGCCCCCGAACGGTGAACTTTCCGTCCTAAATCCGCGTCACACGCCCCGTTAATCGCAATGGTTCGCCCGCCCGCCCGATCGCCTCCAAATCGAATTTCCCGCCGACAGGCACGGTCACCTCGGCCCCGATCCCGGCCGCGATCAGCGCTTCGACCGCCTCCGGATCGTAGACCGGGCCGGCCAGCAGGTTTTCGAGGCCTTGGTTCAATGCCTCGCCGATCAAAGCCATGCAATCCAGTGTGCCGCCGGAGTTACAATTGTCTGCCATGTCGAGCAGAATGATTGGCCCGCCTTGCAACGTCTTCGCGCGCGCAACCTGTTCCCGATAAGGCGGACAATCATAGATGAAGCCTTCCCGCGTCCGCCATGCAAGATCGAGGATGTCGCGGCACGCGGCAACGCCCTTGTCAGCTCTGTTGCTGACGGCGAGGACACTCAACCTCGTATCAGGCGTGTCGGCGAGCGGAAATCCGCCGAACACGCTGACCGACAACACATTGTCCGACTCCAGCTCGGTCGCCCGCGCCATGATTTCGCGCATCGGCGCCTCATCGGTCGCCTGCCGAAGAATGTTCGGCAGCACGGGGCAATGCGCAAAGGCAAGCTGCGGCGAGATCTTGCCCGCAATCATCTCCACAAGCAGTTCACCCGCCCGGTATCCGGCCTCGTACATATCGAGATGCGGGTAGGTTTTGTACCCGACCGCCACATCGCAATGGCGCACCGTCGCCTCCGACATGTTGGCGTGAAAATCGAGTCCGACGCCGATCGGTAGATCGGGCGCAACAGCGCGTATCCGCGCCAGCAACTCCCCTTCTCCATCAGCGAAATCATCGGTCACCATCGCGCCGTGCAAGTCGAGCAGCAGACCGTCGCAACCTTGTGCCACGCAATCACATATCTCTTGGGCCACCTGGTCGAACGCATCCTGCGCGACGGGGCCGCTGGGGACGGTGCGGGCGGCGATGGGGATGACGAACTCGGCACCGATTTCTTCGGCGAGATCGATAAAGGCACCCATAGGAATCCGCGTTCCCTTGAAATGCGCATAGGCCGCCGCCCCTCGAAGCGGCCTGCCGGCAGGCCCGAGGCTTTCCAAAGGTGTTGGAAGCGGCGAGAAGGTATTCGTCTCATGCTTCAACATGGCGATGACGAGTTTCATGCCCCCCCTCCAAACGACTGACCTGCCGCCGGCAAGATGGTTTCCTGGACGATGCGCCATTGTTCATCCGTCTCGCGCGCAAGAAAGACTTCCAGCCGGTTTCGATTGACCGTACCGTCACGCGCTTCGATCGTCTCTTGCGTCTCGAAACAGATCAGCGAGTCGGTTTCAGACACGATTTGAATATTGTCGTAGCTGATCGCCTTGATGAGATTGCGCGCAAATTCCTCCGCGCATTGCCGCGACCAATCTTCGTAGGCAATCACCTCAAAGCCGGGAACGCCATAAACGGCAACGGACTTTGAAATCAGCGCCATGTGCGCCGCGTGATCGCCTTCGATCGCGGTTTCCACGAAGTACGACATGAAAGCGTCGACGGAAAATTGGCTCACGAAACACCTCGTCAGTATCGCGGCCATGATGTCACGAATGCCACAATCGCGTAAGCCGTCCGGTTGGAGGCAACGGGTGCGGCCTGTTATAAGCAGCGGGAGATCGCGGGCGTGACGTCCGGGGATGAGAAAGAAGGATTGGGAAACAAATGGCTAACTATGGTCCGTATGACGATATCGAGGTGACCGTCGACAATTTCGTCGCAACCGTCGAAATCCAACGTCCGCCGTTCAACTATTTCGACTACGCATTGATTCAACAGATCGCCGACGCCTTCGAAGCGTTCGACAACGACACTGCCGTGCGGTCTATCGTGCTGTGCGCGCAGGGCAAAGCTTTCTGCGCCGGCGCCAATTTCGGCGACCGTAGCCGCTCCTCCGAAAATTCCGACAGCGGCAATCATCTGTATGTCGAGGCCGTTCGCCTGTTCAAGACGGGCAAGCCGGTCGTCGGCGCGATGCACGGTGCCGCAGTTGGCGGCGGCCTCGGCCTCGCCATGATGCCCGACTTCCGGGTCGGTTGCCCGGAAAGTCGGTTCTCAGCCAATTTCACGCGACTCGGCTTCCATCCCGGTTTCGGGTTGACCTACACGTTGCCGCGTTTGATCGGTGAGAAGAATGCTGAGTTGATGTTTTACACTAGCCGGCGCGTGAAGGGCGAAGAAGCCTACCGCCTCGGTCTCATCGACGCACTGGTGCCGCAGGACGAAGTGCGCAGCGCAGCCCAAGCCCTGGCGACCGAGATCGCTGAATCTTCGCCCCTTGGCGTAACCACGACGCGCGCCACCATGCGCGTTGGAATCGCCGACAAGGTGCGGGAAGCGACCGACATCGAGTTGGAAATTCAGAACAAGTTGCGTGTCACGAAAGATTTTCAGGAAGGCGTCAAGGCGATGGCCGAACGCCGTGTCCCGAACTTCACCGGCACCTGGGAAGCGGCCTAGCCGTCCCAACCCCAATTTTGGGCAAAAAAAGAGGGGCGAGCCGATTGGCCCGCCCCTCTTCAAGTTCTCAGGGAGGAATCGTTAGTCAGTCGCGTCCGCCTCCGCGATCTTAACGGTCTCCGCGTCGCGAACGGCCGCGATGAAATTGACCCAGACATCGTGATAACCGGGAAACTTGCCGCTCTCGACCCGTTCCCAGAGAAAACGCCATTCCGCTTCTTCCAGGATCACCGCATCCCGGCCTTCATGGGTTTGCAGCTTTGCAACGATCGGATGCGCTTCAAACATCTCGGCTGCAGTCATACCGCCTTCACCCTGCGGCGCGGCGGCGAACTGGATGAGCTGTTGACGATAATCGAACTTGGCACCGTCCGCTTCGACGGTGCGCAAAAGGATCTTGCGCGCCATAGAATGGCCCTCCTGCATATTGTGAAAAACTGGGTTGTGCGACCACAGCCCGGTCTGTAACCCGGCGCCAGTCGGTCCCGTCGGAGAATGCGGGCACCGCGCCGCCGAGAGCGACTGCCGTCGCGTGTCATGGGCGGAGGACCGCCGGAAATAGGTATCCTCCAACGAAAAAACCCGCCGCGAACGGCAGGTTTTTCAATCAGTTAACGCAACACACGCAATACGACATGGTGATCCAAAGGATAGGTGTCCTGGGGTGTTAGTCAACAACACACAACCGCTAAATCGCCGAGACCGGATCAAGCCGACGGCTCTTCCTCCATCGCACGGTAGAAATCCATCAGGGTCTTGCCGCGTTCCAGTCGGAAGGTTTCGCCCGTATTCGTCACCCGATCTATCCGGTCCAAGCGGAACATGCGGAAGTCGGCGCGCAATTCGCACCATGCAACCAGCGTCCACACCTTGCCCCAGAACCATAGGCCGAGCGGGCGTACGGCTCGTTCGGTCGACCGGTCTTCCGCATCGCGATAGGACAATTTCAACCGATTGCGTTTCTCCGCTGCCCGCTCGAGCGTATCGATTCTCTCACGGACCTGCATCGTCATCTCGGATGCGATAGCGTGAATTTCGATCTGGTCCGTTCGGTGTTTCGTTCCCTCTGGCAGCACCGACTCGATCTTGGTCAGCGCCTCCTCCGCCGCTCGGGCCATCCCGGCACCGCCCCAGGCACGGATCAACCGCGCCCCGGCGACGAGGGCCACCACCTCATCGCGTGTGAACATAAGCGGCGGCAGGTCGTAACCATCGCGCATCAGATAACCGACGCCGGCTTCGCCATCGATTGGCACACCGCTCGATTGCAAGTCGGCGATATCGCGATAGATCGTCCGTTCCGATACTTCCAGCCGC
>JAPPPC010000789.1 GCA_028817685.1 Rhodospirillaceae bacterium | reverse complement strand
ACGTCTGGGGGTGCTCCGCGAGGGCAAGCCGCATGGTCAGGTTTTCATCGGGCTGGTCCGGCATGTCATAACCGTTCAATGCCTTGTGTCGGTGATGGAATTCCAGCACGAGTGCCGTCAGCGCCGCTTCGTCCAGTGCATCGCTCTCAAGTGGCAGGGTCAATTCGAAGGCCTGTCCCTGATAGCGCAGATCGACGGCATATTCGGCATTCAAACCCGGCATCGAGAGATCTTCTTCCCTGCTCCAGGCCGCCCCGCGATCGGTAAGAATTCCAATGCCCTCCTTGAACGCGTCAAGGTTCGCGCCGGAGGCGGTCAGCAGGCGCGTCACGCTGAAATCGCCGCGCCGGTCCGCATCGAGCAACCCGACGGCGGACAGCAATCCAGGTCTGGCGGGAACGATCACCGTGCCGATACCGATTTCGCGCGCGACTTCCGCGGCATGCAACGGACCCGCCCCGCCGAAGGCCGCCAGCGCATAGTCGCGCGGATCCTCGCCGCGCTCGATGGTGACGACGCGCACCGCGCCCATCATGTTCACATTGACGATTTCGACGATCCCCGCCGCGGCGGCGACCGGATCGAGCTGCGCCTGTTCGCCAAGTGCCGCCACGGCGTCTCTCGATTTTTCGGGATACACCGTCATAGCCCCGCCAATCAACGCCGCGCCCGACAGTCGCCCAAGCAGCACGTTCGCGTCGGTCACCGTCGCTTCCGTGCCGCCGCGGCCATACAGCGCTGGGCCTGGATCGGCGCCAGCGCTTTGCGGCCCCACTTTCAGCAGGCCCCCGGGGTCGACCCAGGCGATGCTGCCGCCGCCAGCGCCGATCGTGTGGATGTCCAAGGTCGGGACGCGCACCGGGAAACCCGCCATCTCGACCACTCCTCGCATGGTCGGTTGGCCGTCGCGGATCAGACTGACATCCGTCGAGGTGCCGCCCATATCGAAGGCGATCAGATTGGGATGCGCCGCCTGCACTGCCAAGTTCGCCGTCGCGACAACGCCACCAGCGGGACCGGACAGAAAAGTGTTTATCGGCGCCTTGCGTACCGTCGCAACGGACACACTGCCGCCATTCGACTGCATAACCAGAGGCGCGGGCCGCACGCCCACCTCGCCCAACCCGGCCGAAAATTTCTCTAGATACCGGTCGATAACCGGCAACAGGCTGGCATTCACGCTGGCGCTGGCGAAGCGCTCGAATTCACGGAACTCGCGCAGCACGTCGGTTGAGGTGCAGACGAACACCTCCGGCCACAGATCGCGCACGATCGCCCGGGCCGCTTCTTCATGCGCCGGGTTGGCGTAGGCGTGCATGAAACAGATAGCGATTGCCTCGACGCCGGTCTCCCGCAGTGCCCGAACTGCGGCGTACACGGCATCTTCGTCAAGCGGGACCACTTCGGTGCCGGTCTCGCTCAGCCGTCCCGAAATCTCGTGGATACAGTCGCGGGTGACCGGTGGTTCGGGTTTCGAAACGTCGAGATTGTAGAAGGCCGGCCGACGCTGCCGCCCGATCTCCAGCACGTCGCGAAAGCCTTGAGTTGCCAGCATCCCGGTCTTCGCATGCCGGCGCTGCAGTATAGCGTTCGTGGCCAAGGTGGTGCCATGGACCAGCAACTCGACCGCGCTGGCGTCGTAACCGGTTTGTTTCAACAGAGCGGCAACACCGTCCAGTATCCCGCGCGCCGGATCGTCCGGCGTGGTCGGCAATTTATGAATCGCCAACGCCCCGGCCGACCGGTCGCGCAGCACCAGATCGGTGAACGTGCCGCCGGTGTCGACACCAATCGAAAGTGTCGTCACGCCGACTTACGCGGCACTGCAAGGACGTCTTTTTTCGAGCCGCTCAGCGACCGCATCAGGTCTCCGTGCGCGTCCAATCCCGGATCGATACCCAACGTGTCGAACACTTTCCAAAAGGAGGCCTGATTGGCACTGAACACCGGTTTGCCGAGATCCTTCTCCAGCAGGTCGACCATCTCCAGCGCGCGTACCTGGGTACAAGCGACGAAGACCGCATCGGCTTCGTCCGTTGCCGTCTCCCTTACCTTTTGATACACGTCGGTGGGCTGGATACGGGCGTGGTCGAACATGTCGAGCATATCGAAGGTGCCGAGATTATTGACTTCGATCCCCTCGCTTTCCAGATACCGGCGCAGCCGCTCGTTCGTGGTCTCCACATAGGGGGTCACCACATCGACCTTGCGCACGTTGTTGCGCTGGAGGGCCTCCGCCATGGCACCGCTGGTGGTAATCGCCGGCACCCCGGCGAGCGCGCTCAGCTCTTTCTGGTATTCGGCGTTCCACGCTGCCCCCTGGTAGAAACTGGCGCTCGTGCAGCCAAACAGAACCACGTGCGGTTCGGCCGTTACCACACGCTCGCAGGCTGCCTTGCCCTCGAACTCCATGTCGCGCAGCGTATCCGCCGTCCCTTCCCGCTCGCACACGATCCGCCCGGTCGACACGGTCACCCCGTCTGGCACCAGCGACCACAGTTCCCGCTCCATCGTATTGTTCACCGCGGGCACCAACAGCCCGATCCGCGCGCGCCAACCATGCATGTCCTCACCCCTTCCTCTGTCGCGTTCCTTGTTATCGGGAGCATATAGGGCCGAGGACACCCCCGTAAACGGAGCCGGCCGCGCTTCGGATTCCCTGATGTCGGTCCAACCTTAAGCAATACGGCAATTAGGATTGCGGTAATAAAATGGTAAGTTGCGGTCGACTATGGATATGTCTGACGCAGCAGCCGCAGTGACATAGGGATTGGCAGCTTGGCCTTCGGCAAAGTTCTCATCATCGACGACGACCCGGATATCCTTTCGTATCTGCGTACCCTCTTCGAGGGCTGGGGCTTCGCCGTCCATACAGCGGATAACGGGGTAGATGGTATCGCCGCCGCGCGTGACATCCTGCCGGCGCTGATCTTGCTAGACCTCAATATGCGCCGCCTGACCGGGTTCGACACGGCCCGACAGCTCCGCGACACACCGAAAACGGCAACGATCCCGATCTTGGCGGTCACTGCGCTGAAAAAGGCGGAAGACCGAGATGAAGCGCATCTCGCCGGCTGCGACGCCGTTATCTCCAAACCGATCGACACGAAAGCGCTTTAATCGACACGAAAGCGCTTTACAAGACGGTGACCCGATACTTCGGGCAGTTACACGCATAACCGACGTACGATTTCAATTTGAAGCTTCGGGCGGATTGGAATCGGCTTTCGCCATCAAATCCAATAGGGCGTCGCCGGCCACTTCGATATGGCGGGTAAGGCACGCAACGGCCGCCGCCTCGTCGCGCGACCGGCAAGCCGATAAGAGCTCCCTGTGTTCGTCATGCGAAGTTTGCGCGTAATCGAGACTGGCAACGGTCATTCGCAAATAACGGTCTGCCGCTCGACCCAACATTTCGATCTGCGCCAACAGCCGTGGCCGTTGGGCCGGCGCGTAGAGCGCCTCATGAAAGGCGGCATTCAAGACACCGAATTCTTCAACAGGCGCCGATTCCAATGCATCCTGCAGGGCTGCCGCCTGGTCTAGCTGAGCGTTGGAGAGTTCCGGCAAGGCGCGGCGCAATGCCAGCGTTTCCAGCGCCACGCGCATCTCACAAATCTCCCGCAGATCGTCCGCGCCGAGCGGTGCCACGCGAGCACCCCGGTTCGGAATAAAGGTGACGAGGCCCTCTCCCTCAAGCTGACGCAACGCATCGCGCACGGGGATCCGGCTGACCGCAAAACGTTCGGCAATCCTCTCCTGCGGTACCTTGCCACCGGGCGGCATCACGCCGGTGACGATGTCATGGCGCAGCGCTGCAGCAATTCGGGACAACTGACGACCGTCGCGCCTGGTGCCAGAGGACTTTCGCGCGCTTAGCGGTTTCAAAGCCATTCGACTCTCACAAACAT
>JAPPPC010000621.1:14566-15158 GCA_028817685.1 Rhodospirillaceae bacterium | reverse complement strand
TCTTCCCGCTTTCAAATCCGGCGCCATGAGATAGGCGGGCAATGGCTCGCTACAGATGCCATCCAGGGCCGCCTCATGCACGGCGACGCCGCTGTTCGTTTCGAACCGGCCCTCGACATGGATCTTCCGCGTCGTCCCCCCGAATATGAACTCCCAATCCCGCATCGAAGGAATGTTCATGATCACCAGGCAGTTGTGGTCGCGCAGGGCCTCCGGGCTTTGCGGCGTGCCGTATCGTTCGAGATAGGACGGTGCGGCGCACACAACACGCCGGTCGACAGCGAGCCGGCGTGCCACCAGAGAGGAATCGTTCAAATCGGCGACGCGGATGGCGACGTCGAATCTTTCCTGCACGAGATCGACGACATTGTCCGAAAGCGACAGCTGCAGCCGGACATCCGGAAAGGCGTTCAGGAACTCCGGCATCAGCGGCACGATCTGATGCCGTCCGAACGTGATCGAAGAGGTCACACGCAGCATGCCGCTGGGCGATCCGTGACGGTCCGCAACGAGGGATTCCGCCTCTTCGATATCGGCGAGTATGGCGGTTGCCCGCTGAAAGTAGGTTTCGCCCTCCTCCGTCATGCTGAGC
>JAPPPC010000621.1:0-14556 GCA_028817685.1 Rhodospirillaceae bacterium | reverse complement strand
CCGGGTCGTTCGGTTGAGCAGCCGGACGTTCAGACGGTCTTCGAGGCGCGAAACCTGCTTGCTGACCGCCGAAGGGGTCAGTTCCAGGAACTTCGCCGCCGCGGAGAAGCCGCCCTCGCGAACGACATTGACGAAAACGCTCATCTCATCGCTGCGTTGCATCGTATCTCTATTGTTTCCTTCAAGGAAAAAGTATTGTGAATATTTTCATGATTATTCTTTTTTCGGACATGAACTATATACATCCCAACGCGGAATTAAAGACCGCTCGATCGCAATCAGTTCGCGAAAGGACACGAAAAATGATCAAGGCACCACAATTGGATTGGAACCGCATCGAGGCCGCCAGGCAGAATGCCCACTATCTGCGCAGCGAAGTCGCACATGACATCGCCACCGCCATCCGCGACGGATTTCGCCGCCTCTTCAGCGTCGGCGAGCTGCACAAGACGGGCGGCGCCACCCCGGCGCGGACCTAAAAGGGACTACGCCCCAGCCCGCGACAGCATCGCCTCGGCCTGCGACAAATCTTCCGGCCGATTGGTGTTGAAAAACGGGTCGTAGGGCTCAACAGCAAACTCGACGATGGACAGGCCGTAACGGCCTGTCCAGACGTCGACCTTCCGAATTCCCTCTTCCACGACTGCCGCGCGCAACGCACCCCGCAGATGAACGGGCCATAAGCCGCAGACCGGATGGTTCCGCCCACCGGACGCCGCGCATCCCATATCCGATCCAGATTCCGACACCGCCGCCATCAAGCGTCCGACCAGGTCGGACGGCAGGAACGGTGCGTCCGTCGGCACCGTGGCGATCCAGGCGCAATCGGGCCGGTGCGCCGCCGCCCACTCCATGCCCGTCAGGACCCCGGCCAGCGGCCCGACATTCCCTGTAACCGTATCGGCGATCACCGGCAGCCCGAAGTCTGCGAACCGCAAGGGCGCGCCGTTCGCGTTCAGCGCCAGCACATCGACCTGCGGCGTGACCGCTTCCACGATCCGCGACAGGATGGTCCGCCCGCCTAGCAACCGCAGGCATTTGTCGCCGCCGCCCATGCGCCGAGACAATCCGCCCGCCAGCAAAATACCGGCAACGCCATCGCTCACCGCACACTTCCTTCCGACCAAACCCGCAATTGGTTCCGCCCGCCATGCTTGGCCGCGTAGAGCGCATGATCCGCATGCTCGATCGTCTGTTTCAGCGCATTCTCCGCATCGACCAGGCAAAGCCCGAACGAAACCGTCACCGGGAGCGCCGTGCCATCCTGCAGCGGCACCGGTTGATCCGCCACCGACAGGCGCAGCCGCTCGACGACTTCCGCCGCCGCGCCCGCATCCGCGTCAGGCAGGCAAATCAGGAACTCCTCGCCGCCATAGCGGAATATCTCATCATAGGGGCGCAGCTTGGCGAGAAATCGGCCGGCGACAGTCTGCAGGACGAAATCGCCCACCGCATGGCCATAGGTGTCATTCACCGACTTGAAGCGATCGATATCCGCAAGGACGATGCAGCAGCCCGCGCCCGTTCGCAGCGCCCGCTCGCGCTCGCGATCGAGAACCGTCATCATAACCTGGCGGTTGTGCAATCCGGTGAGAGGGTCAAGCTCCGACTGCGCTCTGCGAAACGCCTCGCGGATCCGCCGCGCCTGACCATTGAAATTCTGCACCTTCTCAGAGAAGGCGTCGTACTCGACCGCGGGGATAGGATGACCTTGATCGGATTTGAGTGCCAGTAGCCGGCCGAACTGATGCATGTCCTCGTGCAGACGCGCCAACTCCCGGAAGGCGGATTGGTCGAGAAGTCCCTGGTTCTTGTTCAGGTCCATCCAGCTGCCGAACTGCGACAGGTACTGTGCATATTCGGACACGACCCGTGGGTCGGGTGTCTCTCGGCAGACGATCGCACGGTGCCAACTCTGCAGCCACTCGGCGTTCTCGTCGATCGCGGCATCGACAATACGCAACACCTCGCTCGGATCGAACGGAGTCGGATCGCTGTGCGCTTCACGATCGGCCATAGCGCTCGTCAACCGCCCCTTGCGGCCTTGCGCTGCAGCTTGCGCGGTTCCTCCGGCACATCCTTCGGATCGGCGTCATAGACGATGCGGCTTTCGCCCGACAGTGCCACGAACCGCCGACCGCGTGCGCGGCCGATCAATGTGAGTCCGGCCTGCCGCGCCAGTTCAACGCCCCAAACCGTAAAGCCCGACCGGGACACAAGGATCGGGATGCCCATCTGCACCGTCTTAATAACCATCTCCGACGTCAGCCGCCCGGTCGTGTAGAAGATCTTATCCGACGCTGGTATGTCGTTCAGCGCCATGTAGCCGGCGATCTTGTCGATCGCGTTGTGCCGGCCGACATCCTCCATATAGAGCAAGGGCCGGTCCCCTTCGGCCAGGACGCAGCCATGGATCGCGCCCGCCTCGAGATAGAGGCTCGGCGTCGTGTTGATGGTCTTGGTCAGCGCGTAGAGCCAGGAGGTCTTGAGCACCGCATCGGGCGACAGGACCGTATCCTCGAACTTTTCCATCAGGTCGCCGAAGGCCGTCCCCTGCGCGCAGCCCGAAGTCAGCGTCTTCTTGCGCAGCTTGTCCTCGAAGTCGGTCTCGCGGTCGGTGCGGACCACAACGACCTCGATCTCCTCGTCATAGTCGATGCCGAGGATCTCGTCCTCCGGCGCCAGCATGTTCTGATTGATCAGATAGCCGACCGCCAGATATTCCGGGTAGTCGCCGATCGTCATCATCGTGACGATTTCCTGCTTGTTGAGAAACAGGGTCAGCGGACGCTCGACGACGACCGATGTCTCCGCGACATCGCCATTCTGGTCGACGCCGATGATGCGCTCTGTCAGCCGCGCATCGCCCGGATCCGGCTTCACGATATATTCGCTCATCCCCGGAATATGGCCCGATCACTGCAGTGCGGCAAGCGCACCCTCTGGGATGGCCATTTGAGCCCTTTGCTCGCACTGCTGCCACCGTCGCGGCAGACCGGGGCCATCGATTTCAAGGGAACGCGCTCAATAATGCGTCACCCACGGGCTGTTCAGGGCGTCCTCGATACGGCGGTGGCGGGCCCTGATGACATCCGCGGGAACGGCGCCAACAAAGGAATAGAACGTGTTCGTGCGGATCGCATCCACGACGCGCTCGCCCGTCTTCATCGGATCGAGACCCGTGCTGGCGAGGCGTTCGGCCAACACAGCCTCGTCGCTGGACCCTGCCTTCGGGCCGCCCATATGGCCCGGGCGGTTGCGGGCGCCATGCGCGATGTTTGTCGCGATCGGACCGGGACAGAGCACCGAAACCCCGACATTGGTGCCGTCCAGTTCGTGCTCCAACGCCTCGGACAAAGACAGGGCGGCGTACTTGCTCATCGAATACGGCCCCTGGTTCGTACCGCGGCGGTTCTGAAAACCGGCAACGGACGCTGTATTGACGATATGTCCTTCTTCACCATGCTTCAGGATGGCGGGGACGAAGTGACGAATTCCGAAGACGATCCCCCAAATATTGACGCCGGCCACAAAGGCCCAGTCGTCCGTCGGCACATCCACAAGCTCCGTGCCATGCATCGGAACGCCGGCATTGTTGCACGCGATATGGAGCTTCCCGAAACTGCGTTCGGTCTCCGCCAGGGCATCGACGACCGACTGCTCCTGCGTCACATCAATCTGAACCGGCATGACGCGCTTATTCGTGTCGGACAGGGCGTGGGCCGCCTGCTCGACCGCGTCTTTCTGAATATCGGCCATGACGACATTGGCCCCCTCTTCCGCCAGTGCGGTCGCGATTCCCAGGCCGATACCGGACGCGGCACCAGTCACAATCGCGGTCTTGCCAGAGATCTCCTGCATCTTCGGATTCCTTTCAGTCGTTCGGTCGGCAAACTATAGACCGCCCGCGCAGGGTTTTAAGAAACTTCGCCCACGCGAGCGACTTCCTACCGACAGCGTGAATGACCATGGCGTCGGGCATTGCCTAGCGGGCTTTTGCGCCCTATTTAAGTGTGTTAGCACATAACGTCAGTCCGCCAGCCAAGGCATAGAGGTTCGTAAAATGATCGACCCGTTCGGTCGTGAAGTAAATTATCTACGCATTTCGGTCACAGACCGATGCGATTTCCGCTGCGTCTATTGCATGTCGGAAGACATGACCTTTTTGCCCAAGGCCGAGATACTCAGCCTCGAGGAATTGGAGCGGGTGTGCAGCACTTTCGTACGCATGGGCGTGCGTAAGCTGCGCATGACCGGCGGCGAGCCCCTGGTGCGGCGCAACATCATGTGGCTGTTCCATTCGCTCGGCCGGCACCTGAAGACCGGCGACCTGGACGAACTGACCCTGACCACCAACGGCAGCCAACTCGGCCGGTTTGCGGAAGAACTGGTCGAGGCCGGCGTTCGCCGGGTCAACGTGTCGCTCGACACGCTCAACCCGGACAAGTTCAAGGCGATCACCCGCTGGGGCCGGTTCGAGCAGGTCATGGAAGGTATCGCCGCGGCGCGCGACGCCGGGCTGAAGATCAAGATCAACGCCGTGGCGTTGAAGGGCGTCAATGATGACGAGTTGCACGACATGGTGCGCTGGTGCGGCGCCGGCGGCTACGACCTCACCTTCATCGAAGTGATGCCGATGGGCGATATCGGCGGCGAGACGCGGCTCGATCAATATCTGCCGCTCTCCATGGTCCGCGCCGAGCTGCTGAAGCAGTGGACCCTGACGGACAATGACTACAATTCCGGCGGGCCGGCCCGCTATGTCGACGTGGCCGAAACCGGCCAGCGCATCGGCTTCATCACGCCGATGACGCATAATTTCTGCGAGTCCTGCAACCGGGTACGCCTAACCTGCACCGGCACACTGTTCATGTGTCTCGGTCAGGAAGACGCCGCCGATCTGCGCACCCCGGTCCGCGCCAGCGAGCAAGACGACCTTCTGGAAGCCGCGATCAACGAAGCAATCGGCCGAAAGCCCAAGGGCCACGATTTCATCATCGACCGCCGCCGCGGCGACTCCGGTGTCGGCCGTCATATGAGCGTGACAGGCGGCTAGGCTAGGCAACGCACCCAGCGCGGCCCGCATAAGGAAGTCCCCCCTCCGCTGTCCGAAGCGTCATATATCTGCGAACGGGAAGATTGAGAATTATCGTTCGCCGATATAATTCGCTACGATCCGCCGAAACAGCACCAGCAGCGATCCGCGCGACGAAACGGCGGCGCAGGGACAGGACGTATGAACACGACACATGACAGCCGCTCCGAAATTCAATGGGTCACACAAAATCATCAATTGGTGCCGTATTCGGATGCGAAAATCTCGATAATGGCGCCCGGCCTCACCTTTGCAGTGCTGGTATTTGAAGGGTACCGGGCCTATTGGAGCGACGCACAGGAAGACCTGCAGATATTCCGTCTCGCCGAACACATGAAGCGGCTGGAATTCTCCATGTCGCTGCTGGGTCTGGATGAGCCGCCGTCAACGGAAGCGCTCACCGACGATATTCTCTCGACATTGCGGGCGAACGAGTTTCGTCAGGACACCTATATCCGGCTGCAGGTCTATGTCGACGAATGGGGATCGATGCTCTCGACGGGGCCTGTCGGCAGCTCGGTAATCTGCC
The DNA here is from genome assembly GCA_028817685.1 of Rhodospirillaceae bacterium. GTDB lineage: Bacteria > Pseudomonadota > Alphaproteobacteria > UBA8366. The sequence continues at coordinate 8,932 of JAPPPC010000621.1, read as the reverse complement.
GGCCGCGGCCGCGCGTTGCCGATTTCGACGCCGGCAAGAAGTTCGTGATCAGCAGCTGGCGGCGCAACGCGGACAGCGCGACCCCGCCGCGGATCAAAGCCTCCGCCAATTATATGAACAGTCGGCTTGCCGGCCTCGAAGCGAAGCGGCAGGGCGCCGGCGGGGCGGTCTTGCTGAACGAAGACGGCACCGTCAGCGAAGGGCCGGGCGGCTGCATATTCTTCCTGCGAGACGGGGTTTTCGTCACACCGGACGGGACCAGCGGGATCCTGGAGAGCGTCACGCGGCGGACCGTCCTGGATATTGCAGGGCCGCTCGGCATCGAAACGGCTGAGCGGACCGTGGACCGCACCGAACTTTATCTCGCAGAGGAAGCCTTCTATTGCGGCACGGGGCAGGAAATCATGCCGATTACCGCGTTCGACGACAAACCCGTTGGCGACGGCGAACCGGGCCCGCTAACCCGACGCTTGCAGGCGCGCTATGACGATGTGGTTCGCGGCAATACGGACGATCACCCCGAGTGGCGCACACCGGTCTACAAGGTCTGACCGGATATGGCGGAAACTTCTCTCGACCCAATCCGTTTGGGTCTGATCTGGCAGCGGCTGAACGGGATCGTCGACCAGGTTTCGGAAACCTTCATTCGCGCCGCATTCTCGACGGTCGTACGTGAAAATTACGATATGGCGTTCAGCCTGCTCGACGTGCGCGGCCGCCAATTCGTGCAGTCCAAACGCAGCATTCCCAGCTTCATCGGGACGCTGCCGCGCACGCTGGCCGCGGTGCTGGAAAAGATACCCGCCGAGACGTTGCGGCCCGGCGATGTCGTCATCACCAACGATTCGTGGATTGGGACGGGGCACCTCAACGACATATCGATGATATGTCCGATCTTCGTGGCCGGAAAACTCGTTGCCTTCGCCGGCAGCACCGCGCACACGGTCGACATCGGCGGCGCACCGTCACCGGCCGCCCAGGACAGCTACGAGGAAGGTTTATGCATCCCGATCTGCAAGATCGTGGAGCAAGATGTCGAAAACCAGCTCGTGATCGATTTCCTGAATGAGAATCTTCGCGCACCGGAAGAAACGCTGGGCGACATCCGGGCCCAGTTTGCGGCCTTTCACGACTGTCAGCAAAAATTGGCGAGCGTGCTGCGGGAAGAAGGCCTGACAGACCTAGAGGCTGTCGTCGAGGAAATCATCGCCCGCTCGGCCAAGAGCATGCGCAGCGTTATCGCGGCCCTTCCCGACGGCCAATATGCCGACCAGTTCCAGGTAGACGGGTTCGAGACGCCGCTGACGATCCGTTGTACGGTGACCATCGCGGGTGATTCAATCGACGTTGATTTCGCCGGTACCTCACCGCAGATAGCGCGACCGATAAACAGCGTACTGAACTACACCTACGCCTATTCCTGCTTTGCGCTGAAATGCCTGCTCGATCCCGAAGCGCCCAACAACAGCGGCTCCTTCGAGACGATTACAGTGCGCGCACCGGAAGGTTCTCTTCTGAACGCTGCACGGCCGGCGCCGGTATGGGGACGCCATCTGTCGGGCCACTATGCGCCACCAGCCATATTCGGCGCGCTGAGCACGGTGCTCCCGGACAGGGTCATCGCCGAGTCGGGCTCACCGCTCTGGAATGTCTATTTCAAGGGCACGCAGGAAAAGGACGGCGCCGGCTTCGTAAAGATGTTCTTTATGAATGGCGGACACGGGGCTCGCCCGAACGGCGACGGCCCGGGATGTCTCAGCTTCCCCAGCAACGTATCCAATCAGCCGATCGAAATGTTCGAGAACCAGGCGCCCCTGCTGGTGACAGAGAAATGCTTTGTCCCGGATTCAGCGGGCGACGGCAAATTCCGCGGCGGCGACGCACAGCGCATTTCGTTTCGGTCCGTTGCAACCGAACCGATTACCATGACGATCCGTCATGAGCGGATTAGCTTTCCGCCGCGCGGCCTGCTGGGCGGCCAAAACGGCGCCCCGGGGAAGGACCTCGTCAACGGTGAACCCATCCCCGCAAAGTCGCGTTCGCTGCTCCAGACCGGCGATGTCGCAACCTTTCAGATGCCGGGCGGCGGCGGATTGCTTCCCGCAGAAGAGCGCGCGAAAGATGCCGTCGCCCGCGACATCCGCCGCGGTGTGCTGAGCCCGGAAAAAGCGCAGCGGATTTACGGCCATGGCGGTGACTGACAACATGGGCGCGCAAGAAGGCCGTTACCGGGTCGGTGTCGATATCGGGGGCACATTCACCGATGTCGTTCTGTGGGATCTCGGCGGTGCCCGCACCGCAAAAACCAAACTTCTCACCACGCCGCACGACCCGTCGCGGGCGGTCATGGATGGTATTCGACGCATCCTGGACGAGAGCGAGATCGCACCGGAGTCAGTGGAAGCGGTCATTCACGGCACCACGCTGGTCGCCAACGCACTGATCGAGCGCAAGGGCGTTCGCACCGGTCTGATCACGACGCGCGGGTTCAAGGACGTACTCGAGATCGGGCGCGAGTGGCGCTACGATCTGTTCAATCTCGAAATCGAAATGCCGACGCCGATCGCGGGACGCCCGCATCGTTTCGAAATCACCGAGCGCACCGGACCCGACGGATCGATCCTGACACCCATCGCGCTGGACGAACTCGATCCGATCGCGGCCCAACTGCAGGCGGAAGACATTCAATCCGTGGGCGTCTGTCTGCTGCACGCCTACCGCAACGCCGGGCACGAGACGGCGATCCGCGAACGGCTGCAGGCCATCGCGCCGGGCCTGTCGGTTTCTCTGTCCTCGGAGGTCAGCCCCGAGATGGGCGAGTATGAGCGCAGCTCGACCACCGTCGCCAACGCCTACGTACATCCGATCTTCAAGACCTATGTCGACCTGCTGGTCGACGGGTTGGCGCGGATGGGGTTCCGCAAAGATCTGCTGCTGGTTCTTTCGGATGGCCGGACCGTGAAGCAGGACACCGCGACGCTCTATCCGATCCGCCTGGTACAATCCGGCCCGGCAGCCGGCGCCCAGGCGGCAAGCATCTACGGTGCCATTTCGGACGAGACCGATCTGCTTTGTTTCGATATGGGAGGTACCACGGCCAAGGCCTGCCTCATCGAAGACGGCGAGCCGGAACGGACCGCGCATTTCGAAGTCGCCCGAGTGTTTCGCTTCGCCGAGGGCAGCGGCCTGCCCTTGCAGATTCCCGCCATCGACATGATCGAAATCGGGGCCGGCGGCGGCAGCATTGCCCGCATCGACCGTCGCGGCTTGATCCAGGTGGGCCCGGACAGCTCCGGCTCCGACCCGGGACCCGCTTGCTACAGTTTAGGCGGCACCGCTGCGACCGTTACCGATGCGGACCTTGTCCTCGGGTATCTCGACGCCGAGAATTTCCTGGGTGGCAAGATGGCGCTCGACCGGGACGCGGCGCGGTCCGCGATCCGAGAGTCTCTGGCAGACCCGCTGGGGATCAGCGTCGAGGAAGCTGCCTGGGGTATCCATGAGACAGTGACCGCCAACATGGCGCAGGCTGCCACTGTTCACGCGATCGAGAAAGGCCTCAATGTCGAGAAGTTCAGAGTGGTCCCGATCGGCGGCGCGGGCCCGGTGCACGCCTGCAGCATGGCGCGCAAGATGGGCATTGGCCGGCTGATCTGCCCCGTCGGCGCCGGCGTCGCATCCGCGATCGGCATGCTGGGGTCGCCGATATCCTTCGAACTGGCCCAAGCCAACATGTCGCGGCTGGATTCGGTGGATTGGCCGCAGATCGCCGAGATGGTCGGCGGGCTCGTCTCTCGCGGCCGCGAGCTTGTCCGGCACGCGGGTGTTCCGGACGCGGAAATCACGGTCACGATCAGCACGATGATGCGGTATGTCGGACAAGGGTACGAGGTCGACGTCCCGATCGATCTGCAGGCGATTGAAGACGCCGATGCCGGCGGGATCGCCGAACGATTTTCCGAAGCCTATTTGAAGCGGTTCGGCCGAACGGAGACAATGGCCCCGGAGATCACGACCTGGCGCGTCGTCGTCAGCGGCCCCCGGCCGCCGCTGACCGACACGATCCGCAATGAAGGAATTGCGGAGGGTGGCACGCAACAGGCCCGAACGAGCCGCTCGGCTTGGTTCGGTTCGGACGGCGGTTTCGTGGACACGCCGGTCTATGATCGAAAAGCGCTCGGCCCCGCTACAGAACTGCAAGGTCCTGCGATTCTCGAGGAGGATGAGTCGACTTTGATCCTGCCGCCGGATTTCACCGCATTCGTCGATGACGGCTTGAATGTCATCGTGACACGCAAAGACTAGATCGGATCAAGGGGAGCCTATCGGTGCCAGACTCGCAAACTGCTGGGAAGACGTCCACGCAAAAGCTGACCGTGGCCGAGCTGCTGGTCAGCCGGCTAAAGGATGCGGGATTGCAGCGCCTGTTCGGCGTCCCGGGCGGCGGCAGCAGCATGGACCTGATCGACGCGGCCCGTCGTGACGGGATCAAATTCGTCTTATCGCGTCGGGAGGATTCCGGCATGGTCATGGCAGCCGTGACGGCCCTGCTTTCCGGCGCGCCGGGCCTCGCGCTGGGCACGAAAGGGCCGGACGTCACCTCCAGCGCCAACGGAATTGCCTCTGCCTATCTGGATCGTGCACCGGCGCTATATGTATCCGACGGGTTTGGCGCCGATGAGCTGAACTATGTCTCACATCAGTATTTCGACCAGGGTGCGGTGCTGGGTCCGATCACGAAGCAGGTCAGCCTGTTGAATGGCGACGATCCCGCCGCCGAGATCGACATGTTAATGGCGGCGATGCAGAACGCCCCGAAAGGCCCGTGCTATGTGGAGCTTACCGGCGCTGTGGCCCGGCGCGAGGTTGCGGCTGCGGTGGCGGCGTCGCCGAAGGGGGCACAGTCCACGGTAGACGCGGACGCGCTTGCTCAGGCACACGCCCTTCTGGCGCAAGCCAAACGGCCGGTCGTGGTCGCCGGCCTGGAAGCGGCAACCGCAGACAACGCCGCCGCCATCCAGAAACTGGTCGACACCCTGCAGGCACCGGCGCTGGTCACCTATATGGCGAAGGGTGTCATCCCCGACGCGAACGCCCACTACGCCGGCATCTTTACCGGCGGACAAGCGGAGTACCCCTGCGTCGCGAGCGCCGACCTGATCATTCTGGCCGGCCTCGACCCGGTCGAGCTGATCCGGAAGCCCTGGGCCTATGAGGCACCGGTTCTCGATATCGGCGAAACGCGGCATGTGAAGCACTATACCGAGCCAGCTTGCGGCCTTTACGGCCCGATCTCAGACACCCTCGAAGCGCTCGGAGATGGGCTCTCGCCTTCCGGTTGGCGCGCGCCGGACATAGCCGCGCATCGGGACCGGTTCTATGATGCGATGGCGTATAAGGACCGGCCGGGATTGACGCCGGTGGATATCGTAAAGCGGGCTGCGACAGCATTCGACGGGAGGCCCCGCCTGGCAGTCGATGCCGGGGCGCATATGTTCTCCGCTGTCGCCTTCTGGCCCGGCACGGAACCGCTCGACGTGCTGATTTCGAATGGATTGGCGACCATGGCCTTTGCGCTGCCCGCCGGCCTGGCCGCGGCGTTGCATGATCCCGAGCGCGGCGCGGTCGCGATGACCGGCGATGGCGGTCTGATGATGTGCATGGGCGAATTGGTCACCGCCGCCCAGCAGAACGCCAAACTGACCACCATCGTGTTCAACGACGGCGCCTTGTCGCTGATCGACATCAAGCGGCAGGAAATGCAAATGCCGGACCTTGGTTTCACCTGGGAGCGGCCGGATTTCGCCGCCGCGGCGCGTGGCTTTGGCTGTTCGGCATGGCGCGTTTCAACGGAAGAGGCGCTGGACTCCGCATTACAGGCCGCGGCCGCCAGCGACGGCCCGTGCCTGATCGATGTCGCACTCGACCCCGACGGGTATCTTGAACAGATGCGATCCTTGCGGGGTTAGACGGTATGGGTACGAGCGAGAGCTTGCCGGTAGACGGGCGCTTTTCGAATCTCGACAGCTGGGTCGAGACGATGATCTCGACGGGAAAGCTGGCGCACGCCCAGACAACCATTTTCAAGTCGGGCCACGTAATCCACGGAAACTGTCGCGGATTGATGGATATACGCGGTAGCGAGCCGCTGCGGCCGGATGCGATTTTTCGCATCTACTCCATGACCAAGCCGGTCACCGCTGTCGCCATGATGATGCTGGTCGAAGAAGGCGCATGCGACCTTGAGGATCCGCTGGCGAAATACATCCCGGCCTTTGCCGATACGGCGGTCTATACCGCCGGCGACATCGACACGGTGCAGACTGAACCGCCGATGCGTCCCCTGACGATCCGAAACTTACTGACCCACACCGGCGGTCTGACCTACGCGAACCAGCGCGTCGAACCGGTCGCAACGCTTTACCGGAACCACAAGGTCGACTTCTCCGCCGCACGCGATGACTTTGCCGCTGCAGTCGATACCGTCGCCGGGCTACCGCTGATCTTCCACCCCGGCACCCGCTGGCATTACAGCATCTCGCACGATGTGATGGGGCGGTTGATCGAGGTGATCGCGGGCCAACCCTTCGATCGTTTTCTCTCGGAGCGTCTCTTCCAGCCGCTCAATATGCCCGATACCGGCTTTCGGATCGCGCCGGAGAACCATCATCGTTTGACTGCAATCTACGGCTACGACAAGGAAGGGCGGCTGAAAGACATCAGCGATTATTCGGCCGAACGGTTCCTGCGCGGCGGGACGCTGCTGTCGGGCGGCGGCGGTTTGGTTTCCACCTCGGCAGACTACCTGCGCTTCGCGCGCATGCTGTTGAACGGCGGCACGTTGGAAGGCGCCCGCATCCTGAAACAGGAGACCGTGGACCGAATGACCCGCAATGACGTGCCGGGCGATCTCCCGTAGATGGGTGCGTATCAGGATAGCGGCGACGCGCTGGTCGGCGTGGGTTTCGGGTTGATCGGTGCCGTCATGCTCGACCCCGCAAGGTCGGTATTCGCCGGGTCGCCGGGCGATTATTGCTGGGGCGGTGCCGCCAGCACCTATTTCTGGGTTGACCCTCTTGAAGACATGATTGTGGTTTTCATGACCCAGCTTATGCCGCCGGCCGCTCTGCCGACCCGCCGCGACGTGCGGCGTCTTGTCTACGCGGCGCTGGAATAGGCCAGAGGCGTCTCCAGTGGCGTGTTACCCGCGAGACACCGGGAGACGGACCATCTCTGGCGAAAAAGTTTTCTGGTCACCGGTCACCGGCACGTGATCCAAGGTTAATACCCATGCGTATAAGGCGGATTGCACACAATCCGGGCTTAGCACATTGGCGACTTCCCCACTCCGCATACTCTGCGTGGACGACGATCCCGACATTTTGGAAATCGTGAGATTGTCATTGAAGCTGTCGGGAAAAGTGGATGTCGAAACGGCGCTGTCGGCGGTCGAAGCGATCGAGAAAGCCCCGACATTCCGGCCAGACCTGTTCCTCCTGTATGTCATGATGCCGGGGATCGACGGTATCGAATTGCTTAAAGGGTTGCGGGACGACCCGGATTGGCGCGAAACGCCCGTCATTTATCTGACGGCCCGTCAGGCCCCTGACGATCTGGAACTTTACCTTGAATTGGGCGCGCTGGGGGCGATCCACAAGCCCTTCAAACCGGAAACGCTGTTCGAACAGATTTCAGCGCTACTTGAGGATTCTGATCCCCCGGACTAGGGAACGGCTTACGCAACCTCGGGCATGAGACAAATGCCCAGGTGGTTGGCAACCCGAAAACCTGTGATTTAGGCCCGAATTCAGATGAATTTGGCCGGTTCCAAGCCCAAAAGCTTACACTGTCGGCCATTGTGCATCGCCGGCGCCGCGACGATGGCCACTTCGCTAGCTAAAAATAGCAGCGACGACACCACAAACAACCACTGCGCCAATCACAAGTACAAGCCCTGTGACCCTGTAACGTAAAGATGCTTCTTCGTTCATTGATATGACCTAATGTGATGTCGTTGCTGATCTGCGGAGTTTAGCACAGCCATTTTCTCACCAACACCGTAAAGACCAATGGCCAGGAACCCTGGGCAGTCCGAGCAATCTTGTGCTTTCGTGATACCGCTGGAATCGTTGCGTTTCCGGCTTGCGACAGTGTCAAGGGCCAGGTCTCAAGGCCCTTTGCAAATCGCGCTGGCGATATGGTCGTCGCCGGACATCAGGTCGACCCGCAGCATGATCGCCTCGCCCAGCATGGACCAGAGCGGGGAGACCTTCCGGGGGCAAGCGTATTTCGCCATCATGTTCTGGAACATCAGGCTTTGGGTGTCGATCGCTTCCGCGTGGCGGCGGTCAGGGATGTCGACATTCATGCGGATCATCTCCGCGCTTTCGACCGTAATCCGGTTGATATTACCGATAGGACCAAAGGGCTTGTTCAGCCGATACTCGGTCAGCCAGTCAGCAGCGGCCTTCGCTTGACTGCGATCCTCCTCGCAGGCCGCCAGCAGCAGCGAACTGGTGAACGCCAGAACAACGGCGAAGCATCTCGTCATGCGTCAGCCAAGGTCAGTTCCGCCGTGCCCAGCCCTTCGACCGTGAAGTCCAGATGGTCACCGGGCCGCGGGAAGTAGGTCGTGACGATGCTGCCCGTCATGACGAACATGCCGCGCTCCAGCCGTTTCCCCTGCGCCGCCAGCTGGTCGGCCAGCCAGGCGACCGCGGCCAGCGGATTGCCGAGCGCGTCAGCGCCGGTGCCCTCGTCGGTCACCGTGCCATTGACCCGCAGCGCACCCTGCAGTGCCGGCAGATCGAGCGTTGCCACATCCGTCACTTCAGGGCCCAGAATGTTCGCGGCGTTCCAAGAATTGCCGGCAATCAGGGAGAAGGCGTCGACCTCATCATAGTTCGCGTTGCGGTCCTCAACCAGCTCGAAG
>JAPPPC010000698.1:888-3949 GCA_028817685.1 Rhodospirillaceae bacterium | reverse complement strand
GAGACGAGGTGGGCGCGATCTTGGCAGCCGGGTATGGCGGCGAGCTGGTCGGTGCTGCTGAAGCCCTGGACATGGGCCTTGTGGATTTCGTGTCGCCGGCCGCGCAACTCGAAGACGATGTCCAGACCTATGCCGAAACTTTAGCGAAGAAACCGGCCAACGCGCTCGCCGCCATACGCCGATGCCTAATCGATGGCGGCGGCGAAACCTTCGAGGCCGGAATGGCTGTGGAACGTGAGCAAGCCGAAGCGTTGGCGGACCATCCCAATTTCGAAGAAGGCATCGCGGCATTCCTTGAAAAGCGGAAACCGAACTGGACTTAGTTGAAGCGGATACTTGGCATTGGTGGTGGAAACTAGTTACCGTCCAAGGATGGGTGTGCGATCAGGCTAAGACGTAAATGCGGGAGTGAATCGGCGTGAGCTTTGCAGAAACGTGCCGTGAATTTATCAAGACAGTCGATGGATCGATATCTCATATGTACCTGGACACGCGCGGTTTTGTCACCGTCGGTGTCGGAAACATGATGCGAACGGCAGCCGAAGCGCAAGCCCTAACCTTCGTCCGTCGCGAGGACGGCAATGCTGCCACCGACGAAGAAATCGCTGCCGACTTCGATGCCATCAAGAACCGGCCCTACGGGCAAAGCTACACCGCCCGCTCCTTCAAGGAATTCACGAAGCTGGATATGCCGGACGCGGAGATAGACGCCCTGCTCGACAGGCGGATCGCCGGCTTCGAAGCCGGATTGCGGGACGATTTCCCGGGCTTTGACGACTATCCCGACCGTGCCAGGCTGGGTCTGATCGACATGGCGTTCAATCTTGGAAATCACGGTCTGGTTACGAAGTTCCCAACCTTCACCGCCGCGGCGCGCGCACATGATTGGGCGGTCTGCGCCGAACAGTGCCGCCGCCGCGGGATCAGTGCGGCGAGGAACGAAGAGGTCAAAAAGCTCTTCGAGGAAGCCGACGACCCGATCTAGATCGGATCATAGTGTCCTGCGGACCCGCATTGAACGGGGCCCGCTTCGCTGTTAGCTTGCGCGAAATAGCAGGAACGGACCGGATTAACCCGGATCATCCTCTGTCGGCCGACCATTGCTTCGGTATGTCGCCAGATCGACCAAGACGCTTCAGCGTTGGGAAGAAGGGAGACATGCCATGGCGCAGGCCACGGACGGCAATACCGTGCATATCCACTATAGCGGCAAACTCAAGGACGGGACCCTGTTCGACTCGTCCGAAGGGGGCGACCCGCTGCAATTCACGATTGGTCAGGGCAACATTATCCCAAAGCTCGAAGCCGCGGTCGTCGGCATGGCTGTCGGCGATAAGGCGTCGGTCGAAATCGCCGCGGAAGACGCTTACGGACCCCGTCATGACGACGCGGTACAACAGGTCGATCGATCAAGCATTCCCGAAGGCATCGAACTTTCGGTCGGCAAGCAATTGCAAGCATCCACAGAGAATGGTGAAACCGTTGTCTTAACAGTTGTCGCGCTCGACGAGACCACGGCGACACTGGACGCCAACCATCCCCTTGCCGGTGAGGACCTATTCTTCGAGATCGAACTCGTCGGGATCGAAGGCGGAGAAAGCTCCGGCGGCTAATACTCTGCCGGTGCGACGACATATCCCGACTTCTGCCCTTGCAGAGTCGTCCGCAGCATGTGACGAAACTCGCTAGGATCGTAATCCCCCAGCGCCATATGCATGGCTGTCCGGTTGTCCCAGCAGACCAGATCCCCGACGCGCCACTGATGCCGGTAGGTGTTCTGCGGCCGCGTCGCGTGCTGGCAGAGATACTCGATCAGCGGCAGGCTCTCCGCCCGCGACATGCCTTCGAAATGTGAGGTGCGCTCGCTGACATAGAGCGCCTTGACCCCGCTCTCATCGTGAACCCGGACGCAAGGGTGCGCGATCGGCGGGTTGAGTTTCAGGAGTTCCGCCATCTTTTCCGGGTCGCGGAACTTGGTGCCGGAGACGAGATTGAAGTCATAGACGGCCTCCAGATCGTCGACGATGCCTTTCATCTTGTCCGACAGTTCATCATAGGCCCGGGCCATGTTGCAGAACATCGTGTCACCGCCGACAGACGGTTTTTCGGTGCAATACAGCATCGAGGCCGCGGCGGGGCGGTCCGTATAGGAATAATCGGAATGCCAGTTCCGTCCGGCGTTGCGCGATTGCGAGGGTTGGCCGTTCTTGGGCCGGTTGGTGATCTCCAGCAATTCCGGATAGCCCTCGAACCGTTCATGCGGCGTCGAGGCATGGTCGTCGAGCGCGCCGAAGCGCCGCGAGAAGGCGAGATGCTGGTCCGGCGTCCAGGAGACGTCGCGAAAGACGATGATGTGGTGCCGGTGCCAGGCTTCGCGGATGGCCGCGACCGTGTTGTCGCCGATCTCTTCGGATATATCGACGCCGCGGATTTCCGCGCCAAGCGCATGCCCCAAAGGAATGATTTCCATATTTATCCAACCTCCGCCCGCAGCCGTTCGTGCAGGCTGTGCAACCGTTCCAGCATGGGCTCCACACCCCGCGCGCCGGACTGGAAGATCGCCGTCGCGTTCAAGGTAACGTACTCGAACCCCATTTCTTTCAGATCGGCGGCGCGGGCGGCGACCCGGTCCGGTTCCGCGTAGAAAGTCTTGCCCGCCTCGTCGCCCGGCCGGGGTGGCGGCGCGATCATGCTCTGCCAGCCGATCGCATCCGGGTCGCGGCCGGCCTTGACCGCCGCCTCGCGGATCGCGTCCATGGAGCGCTCGGCGAATTCCGCATCGGTGACCCGGCTTGCCAGCCAGCCATCGCCATACTTGCCGCAACGGCGGAAGGCCGGCGGTGTATTGCCGCCGACCCAGATCGGCAGTCCCTCGCCTTGCGGTGATTTCGGCTCCATCGCCATGGCGACGGATTTGTAGTGCGCACCGTCGAAGTCGATACGTTCCTCGCGCCAACAGGCCCGCAACAGTTCGATCGCCTCGTCGGTCCGAACGCCCCGGTCGGCGAAATCTTCTCCAAGCGCTTCAAATTCCGACTCCTACCAGCCGACGCCAATGCCG
>JAPPPC010000698.1:0-878 GCA_028817685.1 Rhodospirillaceae bacterium | reverse complement strand
CGGCGTAGCGACTCGCGCACGCGGTGTACGCGCGCGTCGAACTCCGACTCCTGCCAGCCGACGCCAATGCCGATCCGCGCTCTTCCATTCGACAGCAGGTCCAGGGTGCTGAACTGTTTTGCGACCAGGACCGGTTGCCGTTGCGGCAGAACCAGAACTTCTGTGCCAAGCGTCACCCGCTCCGTTACGGCGGCAATGAAGGACAGCGCCGACACCACCTCCAGGATCGGCATTTTCGGCGAGTAAAGCGATTTGCCCCGCCCTTCCACGTCGTATCCCATCGCGACGTGGTCGAAGATATCGATATGGTCGTACCCGATCTCTTCGATCCCCTGCGCCATGCGCGCGACCATCTTGGCGCCTTCGCGGTGCGACACGCTGGGAAATTCGACGGCCAGTTTCATCGTCCTGCTTCCTTCCTGGTCAAAAGTACGATCGAACCATACAGTTCGGCATCAATTCACCAAAACCCGGGACTCGCCGCGCTATACTGCGCTTTGGACGTGGCACACCCGGCCAAGGATACACCCGACATGGACTTTTCTCCCCAGGACATCGAACATCTTTTCCGCGGCAGCGCGACGCCACCAAGCGAAGCGTTGCCGGGCGAACCGCCCTACACCACGCGGCCGGTGATGACCGGGACGTTCGGCATGGTGGCGTCGACTCATTGGCTCGGCACCGCCGCCGGTATGGCCATGCTGGAAAAGGGCGGCAACGCTTTCGACGCCGGTATTGCGACCGGGCTGACCCTGCAGATCGACGAACCGCATATGGCGGGCCCGGCAGGCGACGCCCCGATCATCCTGTGCGACGGCAAGACCGGCGAGGTGAAGGTGATCTGCGGTCAGGGTGTCGCACCGCAGATCACCTTCAGC
>JAPPPC010000282.1:14235-15184 GCA_028817685.1 Rhodospirillaceae bacterium | reverse complement strand
CCGCCCATGAGGTCGATATCGAGCTCGGGACGGTGAAACTTCGCCGCATCGTTGCCGCGCACGATGTCGGCCGCGCGATCAATCCGAGCCTAGTCGAAGGCCAGATCTATGGCGGTATCGCGCAAGGCATCGGGCTCGCCCTGATGGAGGAATACATTCCCGGCCGTACGGAGAATTTGCACGACTATCTTATTCCGACCGTCGGCGATGTCCCGGAGATCGACATCATCCTGGTCGAAGATTCCGAACCGCTGGGTCCCTACGGCGCGAAGGGAATTGGCGAACCGGCGCTGATCCCCACGGCTCCGGCGATCTTCAGTGCCATTCGGCACGCCACAGGCATCAAAGTAACGCAGGCTCCCCTGCTCCCGCACCGCTTGTTCGACGCGCTGCGGGCGCGAGACCTCTGACAAGAGGAGAAGGACGATGGCAAAGCAGAACGAAACGACTGGTATCGATCGAACGGAAATGTTCGGTGCCCGCGAAGGTGCGGATGGGATCATCCGCTGCGACGCCTGCCCTGTCCTGTGCCGCATTCGCCCTGGACGGTCCGGTGCCTGCGCGCGCTATGCCAATCAGGACGGGCAGCTCATCCGGACCGATCCGTTGGTGATGAGCGAGCGCGCCGCCGAGGATGGCGACGCCATGGTGCCATTCCTGGAGTCGCAGGAGGCCTGGGACGGCAACCCGATCACCGGCGCGGATGTTTTCGTCACGGGGATCGGTGCCGGCACGACCTATCCGGACTACAAGCCCGCCCCGTTCATCGTTTCCAGTGAATACGAAGGCGTGGACACGGTTACCGTCGTCTCGGAAGGCATCTTCAGCTATTGCGGCGTCAAGGTGAAGATCGATACCGACCGGCATCTCGGCGCGGAAACGGCAGCGGTGCGGGCCAAAGGCGAACATGTCGGTCACGTCACGACGGCAGAGTACGGCTCGCAGATGC
>JAPPPC010000282.1:12061-14225 GCA_028817685.1 Rhodospirillaceae bacterium | reverse complement strand
AAGGCAGGGGCGGTCACCTGCGACATCTTAATGGCGCTGTGCAACAAGGAGGCAGTCGAGCTCGAAATCGACGACGGCGCCAAACTGGTCGTCACGGCAAACCAGCCGCCCATCGTCGATGGCGTCGAGGAACAGCGCATGCGGGTCGGCTGCGGGTCTGCCGCGATCGGCATCTTCGCCCAGCAATGGCATGGCCATACCGACGAAGTCATCGTGGTCGACGACCACATCACCGGCGTGCTGTCGGAACACCAGGCCGGCAAGGTTCTCGATATGAAACCGAGCGGCATCCGCATCCGCGGGCGCAAATCGACGGCGGGGCGCTACTTCCAGGTCGCCGAGCCGGGTCAGGGCTGGGGCGGCACCGACATCACCGACCCGCTCAGCATCATCGAAACCATCGACCCGGATGTCGCTTGGCCGGGCATGCGGCTGCTCATGACCAGCACGACCGGCGAGGATTCGATCTTTTGCGAACTGGACGAGTCGCTGCGCCCGGTCGAAACGGACATGCCGGCACCCCTGATCGAAGTGGTCGACCGTATCGAGGAGAATTGCGAACCCTCGCTCGCCACCGTGCTGTTCATGGCCGGCGCCGGCGGCTCGCTGCGGGCCGGAGTCACGGAAAACCCGGTCCGCTTGACCCGTTCGGTGCGCGACCGCATGACCCGGGTGACCCTTGGCGGCGCGCCGGCCTTCATTTGGCCAGGCGGCGGAATCACGGTCATGGTCGACGTCTCTCGGATGCCCGACCAGTCCTTCGGCTACGTGCCCACTCCGGCGATCGTGGCGCCGATCGAATTCACTCTGCCCCGTGAAACCTACGCCCAACTCGGCGGTCATCTCGGCGCCGTCACGCCATTGGATGCCGTGGTCGAGGAATTCAAGAGCGCGGCACGCCATACCTCGGCCCGGAACGACAATCCCTGGCCGCTGCAGCAGCAGGGCAAGGGCTGACGCCGCGATGATGCAAGCCGCCCCTCAAGCCATGCGGAACAGAGCCGGGGTGCAGTACGCACCGCTGTCCGGCGGCCGCCTGCACCTGAACGAGGGTCCGATCGATCTGGTAATCGGTGCGGAAGGCGATACGGCCGCGGTCCGCGCGGCCTATGAAGCGGCATCCGACCGGTTCGACGGGCTGCTGAGCGACCTGGTATCGGAGCTGCCCCTGCTGCGGCGACCGCTCGATCCCGACGACAACGCGTTGGCAGGCCCGGTCGCGCAGCGCATGGCCCGGGCAGTGCGGCGGCACGGCACGGTCTTCGTGACCCCGATGGCGGCGGTCGCCGGCGCCGTGGCGGACGAGATCCTCTCCGCCATGACCGCCGTGCCGGGGCTCAGCAAGGCGTATGTCAACAATGGCGGCGATATCGCTTTTCACCTCGCGCCTGGCGAACACTTCAAGATCGGCGCCGTATCGGACGTCCGAACCGCTTCCCCGGACGGCCTCGTCAGCATTTCGGCCGACGCCGGTATACGGGGCGTCGCGACGAGCGGCGCCGATGGCAGAAGCTTTTCCTTGGGCATTGCCGACGCGGTGACGGTATTGGCCCAGAACGCCGCCGCGGCCGATGTTGCGGCAACGCTGATCGCCAACGCGGTCGACACCGACCATCCCGCGATCCAGCGGGCGCCGGCCCGTAATCTGGATCCCGACAGCGATCTGGAAAATCGGCTGGTAACGGTGGCGGTCGGTAAACTACCGATGGAATTGGTGGCGCAAGCGCTCGATGCCGGGGCGGCTTGTGCCGATCGCATGCAGCAAAGCGGCGCCATACGCGGCGCGCTTCTGCGCTGCCAGGGACAGGTTCGCGCCGTTACAGACGGCAGAGTTTTGACAGAAAGATAGGAGCCAAAATTGATCGACCCCCAACTCATCGAAGAGCAGATCGGCCCGTTCCTGCGCGAAGACATCGGGTTCGGCGATCTGACATCGACGATCATGATCGACGCCGATGCGACCGGCGTTTTCGACGTTAATGCGCGCGAGCCGATCACCGTGGCGGGCATGGATGTGGCCGCGGCGGTCTTCCGGCGCTGCGAGCCAGGCTGCACCTTCGATATCCGCGTCCAGGATGGCGAGTCGGCGGCGGCCGGCACCATCATGGGTCGGGTTTCCGGCAAGGCGCGCGGAATCCTGACCGCGGAGCGCACCGCACTGAAC
>JAPPPC010000282.1:0-12051 GCA_028817685.1 Rhodospirillaceae bacterium | reverse complement strand
CGACACCGATACGGCGAAATGCGTCGCGGAGATCGAGGGCACGGGCACGCTGCGCTTCGACACGCGCAAGACGACGCCGGGCCTGCGCGCGTTGGAGAAGCCTGCGGTGACCTGCGGCGGCGGGCGCAATCACCGGCTGGCGCTGGATGGCGGCGTCTTGATCAAGGACAACCACATCGCGGTCGCAGGCAGCCTGACGGCGGCAATCGGGCGCGCCAAGAGCCAGGTCCCCACCCTGGTCAAGGTGCAGGTCGAATGCGACACGATGGACCAGGTACGGGAAGCCGTCGAAGCGGGCGCCGACTCGCTGCTGCTGGACAATATGGAACCCGATACCATGCGAGAGGCGGTCGCCATCGTCGACGGACGGATTCCCCTGGAAGCGTCCGGCGGCATTACCTTTGAGACGATCCGGGCGAAGGCGGAAAGCGGCGTCAATTTCATCTCGACAAGCAAAATCACCCAATCCGCGCCGGCCGTCGATATCGGCCTCGACGAAGCGACGGGCTGAACTTGGCCGAAACTAGAGGCCGGGCGGATTGAACATATGGTAGAGCGACCTTCCCGTTTGAGATTGCGGCGCATGCCGGTCGATACCTGGCGCGACCACATCTGCTTTCTGCATCGGGACTGCACCGTATATCCGGCACCGGATTATCTCGGCCCCAACAAGGTGGATATCGCCTGCGGGTCGGCGGAAATCCGCGCACGGGTGAACGTCCTTGATGACGACCAGGTCGTCGGCCGCGACGAGATCGGCTTGTCGCAGCACGCGTTCGACGCGCTGGGCTTGCCGGAAGGGACCGAAGTCACGCTCGAGCGTGCGACGCCGCCGGACAGCCTCAGCATCCTGCGCGGCAAGGTGGCGGGCAGCGAACTCGGCATGGATCAGATGCGTGACGTGATCCGCGACATTGTGGACTATCGCTATACCGAGCGGGAAATCGTCGCCTTTCTGGTGGCCGCCTCAAAGGAGCTGACGCTGTCGGAAATTCAGGCGCTCACGCGGGCGCGCGCCGAATATGCCCATCATTTTACCTGGTCGCGCGACGTGATCGTCGACAAACACTCGATGGGCGGCGTGCCGGGCAGCCGCATTTCGATGATCGTCATTCCGATCGTGGCGGCGCATGGGCTCTGGATTCCGAAAACGTCGTCGCGGGCCATCACCTCGGCCGCCGGCACGGCGGATGCGATGGAATGCATCGCCGAAGTCGACCTCGCCCCCGAAGCCTTGCACGACGTGGTCGAGGCCGCCGGCGGCTGCATCGCCTGGAACGGCCGGCTGAGCCACTCACCCGTCGACGATGTGATGAACTCCATTACAAGGCCGCTCGGCATCGACTCGACCAAGCTGGCGGTGACCTCGATCCTGTCGAAGAAGATGGCTGCGGGATCGAGCCATGTCGTCGTCGATATACCCTACGGGCCGGGCACGAAGGTGGCGAAATTGACCGAGGCGGAAGAGCTCGCGGCCCTGTTCGAGGCGGTCGGAGCCGGGGTGGGCCTCACCGTCGTCGCGGTACCAACCGATGCGTCCCAGCCCATCGGCCGGGGTATCGGCCCGGCGCTCGAGGTTCGCGATGTCTGGTCGGTGCTGCGCAACGACCCGGACGCACCGTCCGATTTGCGCGAGAAGGCGCTCGATTTCGCCGGGATCATTCTGGGTTGGGATCCTTTCGTCGATGACGGCCGCCGCCGCGCGCGCGCGCTTTTGGAGAGCGGCGCGGCGCTGGAGAGAATGGAGCGTATCGTCGACTTGCAGGGGCGCAGACCGAAACCGGTCGGGCCGGGCAGCCTGGCCTACGATGTGCTGGCCACGCGCAGCGGGCGGGTGACGGGTATCGATTGCTATCGTGTTGCCAGCATCGCGCGGCGCGCGGGCGCACCCATGGATAAGGGCGCGGGCATCGATTTTCTCGCCGCCGTCGGCACCGACATCAAGGCCGGAGAACCGCTCTACCAGATCGTGGGCAATGTGGAAGCGGACCTGCGGCGTGCCCTGTCCGCCGCGGATGAGCAGAGCGGCATCGAAATCGATTGAAGGGCCGTTCCGTCAGGAACTGCTTTGGGGCACGACGGCCCGGTACATCTTGATGACGGCTAGACTTGCCAGCGCGGCAATCAGCGGGTCGGTAATCGACGGCCCGCTGTCGCCGACCCACATCTGAACGGTTTCGATTCCGACGAACAGCCCGAAACCGAGAATAAAGACCAGGCCCGCCCGTAAACCGCTGCTGAGCAGAAGGAAGATCAGGGCGCCGCATTGGAAAACCTTCTCCGCCACGCGTTCAACGACATCCACCGCCGACGAACCGTCTGCCATAGCAAACGGAATCCACTGAAACGCGCTGGCCGCGTCGTAGACGGTAAAGGGTTTCAGATCGACGACCGGGATCGACGCGGCGAGCAGCACAGCGACGACGAGGGCGTTGCGCGAAAAGCGGCGCAGTAGAAAGACCCATGTCGCCAGCGCCGCGGCGGCGGCAGCGGCGTCCGACAGGGTCACCACATTCTTCACGACAACGACTTTCGCGGCGAACATCAATCCCATCACACCGATCAGCAACAGCCAGTCGATCGCGCGTGGGCCCACCCGTGCCGTCAGATAGGCGACGGCCACCCACGCGGCGTAATCGCCGACGAAACTTGAAGGATAGAAGGTTGGGTACAGCAGCAGCGGCTTCAGCGCGTCCTTGAAGGATTGAAAATCGATACTTGGCACGTAGGGCGCCAGCTCCGCGCCATACCAGCAGACGATGAGGAAAATCGGTAAAACCGCGCCCGCTTGCACCGATCGATTGCGGACGGCCCGACGCAGACCCGCCGAACAGAACGGCAGGGCGCCGAGGATCAGCCCACCCATGTTCCAAAAAACGTCGCCCAACACGGCGTCGCGCGCGGGAATCGCGAGCTGGGCGACCTGGACACCGATGGCAGGCAACAACGCGACAAACGCAACGAGAATAAGATGCGGTAGAGCCGCCCGGCCGTGGGGTGCCGCCAGCATCCCAAAAGCGCCGAGCGGCAAGAACAGCAAAATGTTTCCCAGAATGTCGCCGCGGCCGCCGAAATGCCTCCAGGACTCTAGAAATTCCGGTATGGAATGAGAATCGAACGAACCGGCATCAAACCCGAATGGGTACAGCGATCCGTAAATGACGAAGAGGACTGCCGCACAGAATGCGAGCCACATGACCCAACCCGGAATTTCCGCCGATTGGCCTGCGCCGTCACTCCGTTTTCCTGCGTCCATGATCACCGTCCCGTCCCCACGATGGCCGATTTAGCGCTTGTCGAACGACATGCAGCATAGACATATTCGCCGTTCAAAAGGCGAGGAAAGCGACAAGATGGGATCACTCGTGAACAAGAGCGCCGTCGTGACGGGCGCAAGCCGGGGTATCGGCGCGGCAGCGGCGCATGCCTTGGCGGCCCAAGGTGCAAAGGTCCTACTCCTTGCACGCAGCGCGGCGGAGATCGACGCGGTCGCCGCGGAAATCAGGCAGGCGGGTGGACAAGCGCAGGCACACCCTTGCGACGTCACCGACTACGGCGATGTCGAAGCGGCCGTCGCCCATTGCAAAGCCACCTTCGGCAGCGTCGATATCCTGGTCAACAATGCGGGCTTGATCGAACCGATCGCGCGGCTCGCCGACTCTGATCCCGCTGCCTGGGTTACCGCCGCAGACGTCAATTTCAAGGGCGTCTATCACGGCATGCGCGCCGCCATACCTGCCATGCTTGATCAAGGCGCAGGCGTTATCGTCAATATCAGCTCCGGCGCCGCGACGGGCGCGCTGGAAGGCTGGAGCCACTACAACGCATCGAAGGCAGCGGCCTTGTCGCTGACCCGCACAGGCGACGCGGAATATCGCGCGCTGGGCATTCGCATTGTCGGCTTCAGCCCCGGCACCGTGATGACCGGTATGCAGGTCGCCATCAAGGCGTCCGGCCTGAACCCTGTCAGCCAGCTCGACCCGTCGGTGCACAAGGACCCTTCTGTCCCGGCCCAGGTCATCGCCTGGCTCTGTTCCGACGATGCCGCGGACTGCGTGGGCGACGATGTTTCCATTCATGACGAGGCGATCCGCCGCCGGGCCGGGCTCTCTTCCTAACCCGTGCCCCTCGTCTTAATGGCATTTCAAATTGAAAAATCTATCAATGTGATCAACATGTTACTCGGGAACACGCAGTTCGGCCCGTCAGAGCGGCTTTTCCGCCTGTTCCAAAGAGGCATCTGTCGCGACAAGCGGGCCTTCCCTATAATCTGTTCTCACGGTAGACGCTTGTACGCGATCTTTATCGCGTGTTCGCGAAGGCTTGGATTGAGGGTCTGGCATTGAAATCGACGGCTCGAACCTTTATTGCGCTCGCCCTTTTCTGGGCCTGCCTCTTACCTGCCGGCGCGCATGCGAACAGCGAGATCTCCTATTTTCGGATTGGGACCGGCGGCATCGCCGGCACCTATTACCCGATCGGCGGGTTGATCGCCCAATGGGTCAGCAATCCACCCGGATCGCGCCCCTGCGACGAAGGCGGCAGCTGTGGCGTCCCCGGCTTGATATCCGTCGCCCAGGCGGCAAACGGATCCGTCTCGAACGTAAAAGCAGTCGGCCAGGGCGATTTGGAATCCGGCTTCGCGCAGTCGGACGTCACCTATTGGGCCTATTCAGGCACCGAAATATTTTCGAAAACGGAAAGCATCCGAAACCTGCGCGCCATCGGCAGCCTCTACCGGGAAAGCTTTCACCTCGTCGCGCGCAAAGGGTCCGGGATCGCATCCTTACAGGATCTGCGCGGCAAGCGCGTTTCGCTCGACGAGCCCGGTTCCGGCACCTTGGGCGACGCCCGCATCATTCTCAAGGCATTCGGCCTTTCGGAAAAGGATTTGCGACCCGAATATGTGAAACCGGAAGTCGCCGTCGAGAAGATCAAGAATGATCAGCTCGACGCCTATTTCATTGTCGCCGGATATCCGACAAAATCCGTGAAGGATCTGACCAGCACCATCGGGGCTGAATTGATTCCGATTTCCGGGCCGGCGATCGAGCCGGTCGTCGCGAAATATGGGTTCTTCGCGCAAGACACGATCCCGGCCGGCGTCTACGCCGGCATCGGGGAAACGAAGACATTGAGCGTCAGAGCGATCTGGGTTGTCGACGACAAACTGGATCCGGAACTGGTCTATCAGGTGACAAAAGCGGTTTGGAACCCGAAAGCCCGACTGCTGTTCGACAAGGGCCACCCGAAAGCGGTGGAAATTACTGTCGACTCGGCATTGGACGGCATCGGTATCCCCCTGCATCCCGGTGCGAAGCGGTACTACCGTGAAATTGGCCTGTTGAAATAGCCAGGCGGATTCAATCGATATGTTTAATCAGCCGGTAAACCGGTAATGGGTCGAACTATGTCGCGGGTGCGGTTTTCGCACATCATCATTTCGGTCATCACCGCTGTCCTGGTGGGGCTGTTCGTTACCATTTACGTTTTTCACAGCACCCTCCTCGACATCGAGCGATCGCTGCCGATCGTCGAGACGGAACAGGAACGCGACCTTACGTCGCTCTATCAGGAATTTACGGTCCTTGCGAAGGCAATCACGATGGCGAAGTCGGAGCCATCGGAGCCACATTTGAAAGCGGCTCGAAACGCCGCACAGAAGGTCGACAAGCGCCTTAAACAGCTTCGAAGCAAATACAATTTCGACAACCTGATCGGTGCGTCGGCGATTCACGCGATCGTAAGTCCGGCCGTGTTCGACATCGAACAGTGGCTTCAGGCCGGCATCTACGACTACCCGCCAAGTTCCCCCGCCGTCCTGAATCTGCTCAATCGCCGCGCCGACAGCGCGCTCACGAAATTCGCCCATCAATTGACCTCGACCCGAGAAACGGCAACGGCAACGCTGCGTGATCAGGGTGTGCGAATTCGCCATCTGCACTGGGTTATTATTGCGCTGCTCGGATTCATTTCGGCGATGATCGTGGTACTGATCGGCCTTGTGGTCCGCCATCAAAAAACGCAACGCGACCTCGAACTGGCGAAAGAGCTGGCGGAGCGGGCCAACCAGTCCAAAAGCGAGTTTTTGGCCAGCATGAGCCATGACTTACGGACGCCGCTTAACGCCATCATCGGATTCAGTGAGATTTTACGCAACACGTTGTTCGGACCGCTGGGCGACCGCCGCTATGAGGAATACGCCAAGGATATTCATGACAGCGGTTCGCTACTCCTCAACCTGATCGACGATATTCTCGACATCTCCAAGGTCGAAGCGGGCAAGTACGAACTCTCCGATACCGAGCTGGACATTGCCCGATTGCTGCGAACCTGTTTCAGACAGTTGGCGCCTTCCGCGGAGGCCGCCCGACTGACTCTTTTGGCTGAAATCCCCTCGGACTTCCCGGCGTTGCGCGGCGATGAAAGGACGCTGATCCAGATACTCAACAACCTCCTGTCCAACGCCACAAAATTTACGCCGGAAGGCGGCAAAATTACCGTCTCGGCCAAGCTGGACAAGAGCACCGGTATCGTTCTCGCCGTCTCCGATACGGGCGTCGGCATGACGGAAAGCGACCTTGCCAAGGTCCGCCAGCCATTCGAGCAAGCCCATTTGACCGCGTCGGAGCACCCGAAGGGCACCGGACTCGGCCTTTATTTGAGCGCCAAATTCATGAAGCTCTTCGGCGGCAGTCTCGGCATCGAAAGCGAACCGGACAAAGGCACGACGATCACGCTCCGGTTCCCGCCCGACCGCACGATCCGTGCAACCGCCCCGTGACGCCGATTTAATCGTTGTCGCCGTTCAGCAAAAGAACGCCACGCTCCGTCAACGCC
Source organism: Rhodospirillaceae bacterium (assembly GCA_028817685.1). Classification (GTDB taxonomy): domain Bacteria; phylum Pseudomonadota; class Alphaproteobacteria; order UBA8366. Next base: position 5,211 of record JAPPPC010000282.1, on the reverse strand, counting down.
GCGATCGCGGCCGCGTCGTAGCCCAGCGACTCCAAAACTTCCGCCGTATGCTCGCCCGTCCTCGGCGGTCGCCCACCCAAGGCAGGGCCGCCATGGGCATAAGTGAATCCGGCGACCGGCAGCGATTTCGGCATGCCCGGGGCATCCGATCCGGGATAGGTCTGTAGCACACCGCGTGACGCAAGCTGCGCTTCTGTGACCGTCTCGTCGAGACGGCGGACCCGGGCGGCGGGCACACCCGCGGCGTTGAGAAGCCGTTCCCAGTTATCGGCTGTCTTGTCCCGCAGAACCGCCCGAAGGAAAGCGGCGTCATCCGACTGCAGGCTGCCGATGTCGGATCGTGCCGTAGCCTCGGTTCTTGACGCCCGGTCCTCATCGCCCAGCAACCGATACAACGCGCCCATCTGCCTGTTGCTCCAGGCGCCGATCATCAGCAAGCCGTCCTTGGTCTCATAGGTCGCGTAACCGGCGCATGCCGGATGGGTGTTGCCGTGCGGCACCGGCGGCGCGCCGTTCGCCCGCGTGCCCGCGACCAGGGCGGACATGGACATCAATGCGGCATCGAGCATGGCCACGTCGATCCGCTGGCCCTTGCCCGTGCGCGACCGTTGGAACAGCGCCGAGGACACGGCGAGCGCTGCCTGTGCGCCCGTTCCATAGTCGACCATCGGCGGACCGACACGAACCGGCGGCGCGTTGGCTTCGCCATTCGCGGCCATGATGCCGGAGTAGGCCTGGATAACGACGTCGTAGGCGCGGTCGGATCCTTTGGGACCGGTATGACCGAATCCCGTCATCGAGCAGTAGATGAGCTGCGGATTGACCGCCGCCAACGCGTCGTAGCCGAGCCCGAGTTCTTCCAGGGTGCCGCCGGTATAGTTCTCCACCAGCACATCGGCGCTCGCAACGAGCTTCTTGAGGATTTCAATACCCTCGGGCGTTTTGATATCGACCGCTATCGCCCGCTTGCCGCCATTCTGCGCCAGATAGGCCGTACCCATTCCCTGCTCGTTGAGTTCGGGAACCACGCCCTCCCCGCGGGTCATGTCCGGATTGTCCGGCGGTTCGACCTTGATCACATCGGCGCCGAGCACGGCGAGCTGATAGGTACAGAACGGGCCGGCGAAGACATGCGTCATATCGATGACGCGAATTCCCTCGAAGGGCTGCACCTCGTGGATAGAATCAGACATATGGCACCCCTACGATCCCGTAGCCCGGTTTCCCCGGCAGGAGAAGGCTTGAAGGCGATGCGGGGACATCGGTGAAAGCCTTCGACGCACCGGGAAGCCGGGATACGGGACCCGAAGGGCGACCTGCCGCGGCCACCGGCGGCGTTGCGCGACACTTGCGATGGACAGGCATCGCGGCGCGCCGCGCGCCTGACCGGGTGGTCGCGGCAGACCGTCGTAGGGGTGCCATATGTCTGATTCTATCCACTAAACAGTCCCAATCGGATTGGCCGGCGACCCGACCGCGCCCGGCAAAAACAGTGGCGGCGCGGTGATGAAGAAGCGGTAGCGGCCATTCGCTTCGAGCCACTCGGCGATTTCCGTGAAGTACCACATCTCGCCAAGATGGATGCCAAGCTTGAACAAACAGTGTTCGTGAATCGGCAGGCCGGGCCCGCGGTCCATGCCTTCGGGACGGCGTCCCCATTCGTACTCCACGGCGCGGTTGTCGGAGACCAGCACCGCCATACCGCAATCGTCGATCCACTGTAGGAGTTTCTGGTCGTACCCGTCGAAGGCCGGGCAGTGGGTACGCGGCAGGTCCGGCGGCACATCGGCACCGAATTCCAGCAGCTTGTCCGCGTATCCGGTGTAGCAGCAGACGATGTCGCCCTGCTCGATCTCGATACCGTCCGCCTCGAGCAGACGCATCACATCGTCGTAGCCGACCGGCCGGCTCGCCTCGCCAAAATGCTTCTTCATGTTGAGCAACACGCCGCGGCCCTGCACGCCATGCCGCGCCATATGTTCGATGCCCAAATTCCAGGCGCCGAGGTCGCCAAAGCGCGGCTGGCCGGCGTCGTTTACCAGCTTGTGGCCGTTATATTGCACGATCTCATCGACCCCGTCCCCATCGGCATCGAACACGCCACCCATATGCGCGAAGCTATCCCACTGCGAGGAGTGCTGATTGTAGAGCAGCACCGCGTCGTCTGAGACGACCTGGGTGCTACCGGGATCGAAGGTGTCGATGCGCAGATTGAACGCGGTGTGGCCGTCGCGGATCACAGGCTTCAGGGTCGGCGGCTTGCGGCGCGGATTGGTCGCGTCGGTCGCCGGCACATTGAGCGGCAGGCTGAGGCAGAAGCGCTTGCCCGTCCGGATTTCCTGCGCCGCGCGCACCGTGTTCTCTTCGGTCAGATAGTTTAATCGGCCGAGCTGGTCGTCCGGCCCGAACTCGCCCCAATTCGACCCCGGTGGCCGGTTCTTCCATTTCTGTGCCATTGGCTCAGCTCCAATCCGGTTGACGTTTTTCGACGAAGGCCTCGAGCCCTTCCTGCGCATCGTCGGTATCGATGATGTGGCAGATCGTGTCGACGACATATTCGATGGTGCGGCGGTATTCATTGTCATTCGCCCGCATAAAGCTGTCGCGGCCGATGCGCATCACCACCGGCGATTTCGCCGCCAGGTTCAGGGCCAATTCGCGCGCCTTGTCCATCACCTGGTCTCGCGGCACCGCGTAATTGACCAACCCATGCGCCTCGGCATCCTTGGCCGAGATCTTGTTGCCGGTGAACAGCAATTCGAAGGCCTTGTGCCGACCGATCTGGCGCGGCAGATGCACATAGTGCATTGCCGGGATGACCCCGACATCGATCTCCGGGTAGCTGATATCGATATCGTCCGCGGCCACGATCATGTCGCATGATACCGCCAAGGTGACCCCCGCGGCGCGTGCCGGACCGTTGACCGCCGCGATACTCGGCTTGCCGAGGCGGTATTGCGCGTCATGCATGCCGAAATACAGCACCTCCAGGAAGTTGCGCAGATCAAGTCCGGATTTGCCGCGGATCATCTTCAGATCCATGCCGGCGCTGAAGGCCTGGCGGCAGCCGCTGGTCAGGATGACGCCGCGCACCTCCGGGTCTTCGCGCACCCGCCCATAGGCGTGCACGACCTCCTTCGCCAAGGCCATGTCGATGGCGTTGACCGGCTCTCGGATCATGGTGATTTCGGCGATGCGGTCGCGCACCTCGTAACGGATGCGCCGGTAATCCGACATGGCAGCCTTCCCCCTAAATTTCAGAAACGAAATAGCCGAAAGAAGATACACCGCCCCGGCCGGGGGGGACCAAGGCGGAAAGTTTAACTTGTATTATTTCAACATTATGTTAATTAATGTTTTAGTTAATTAACATAAGAGACGGCCATGCCCTCAACTCAAACCGACCCCCTATCCGCTGCCTTCGGCGCCCTCGCCGATCCGACCCGGCGTGCGATCCTGGAACGGTTAAGCGACGGCGAGACCGCGGTCGGCGATCTGGCCGAACCATTCGCCATCTCCGCCCCCGCGATCTCGCGCCATCTCAAGGTGTTGGAGGAGGCCGGCCTCGTCGCCCGGCGCACCGACAGACAGCGCCGAATCATCCGCCTGCAGCCGGACCGGTTGCGCGAGATCTCCGGCTGGGTCGACCGCTACCGCCGCTTCTGGGAGGGCAAGCTCGACGCCCTTGCCGACTATCTCGAACAGCAGGAAAACAAGCCATGACCTATACCAGCGATGCGGAAGATCTGCTCACGGTCCGCCTCAACCGCGTCTACAACGCGACCCCCGAGGCCATTTTCGCCGCCTTCACCAAACCGGAACAGATCGTCCAGTGGTGGGGGCCGGCCGGCATCGTAACCTCCGAGGCGTCGGTCGATCTGACCCCTGGCGGTGCATTCCGCGTCACCATGCGGGCCGAGGACGGTTCCTACGAAGGCCCCATGACCGGCCGCTATATCGAGATCGTACCGCCGACCCGGCTGGTCTTCGAGATCACCGAACATTGCAACGGCGCGCCGCACCTGTTCGACGCCACCAAACTGCCGACCACGACGGTCACGATCGAACTGCGCGCGCTGGATGCGGATCGCACGGAACTGACCTTGACCCATACGGGGTTCGACAATCCGGTCGCGGCGGATGCGCACACCGGCGGCTGGGGCAGCAGCCTCGAGAAGTTGGCCGGCACTTTCGGAATCACCTGAACCAAAAGCCACAGGGAATATTCACATGCCAAACATCGAACTCTACGGATCGTCCAACAGCACTTTCTTCCGCACCGCGCGGCTGGCCTGCGAGGAAAAGGGCGCGCCCTACGACGTCATGCCGGTGGGTGAAAACACCTTTCCGGACCTGAAGAATCCGGAGCATCTCGCGCGTCACCCCTATGGCCGCATTCCAGCCATGCGGCACGGCGACGTCGAACTGTTCGAGAGCACCGCGATCTGCGCCTATGTCAACGGCGCCTTCGACGGCCCCTCGCTCGTACCAGGCGACCCGGTGGAGCACGCCCGCATGGTGCAGTGGATCAGCGCGACCAACGACTACATCGTGCCGACCGTCCTGCGCGGCTATATCGCCGCCATCTTCGCGCCACCGGGCCTCGACGTGGAGACCGACGAGGACAAAATCCGGGCGATGCGGCCGGCGATTCACGAGCAGATCCGCATTCTCGACGACGGGCTGTCAGACCGTACCTGGCTCGCGGGCGACGCACTGTCGATCGCCGACCTGCTGCTGGCGCCGATCCTGCACTATCTGGGCAACACGCTGGACGGGCTGGAATTCTTCGAAGGCCGCGACAATATCGGCCGCTGGTGGCATGCGGTCAGCAACCGGCGGAGCTTCCAAGCCACAATCCCGCCCTTCCTCGACAAGGAAAGCCGGGCAGCGTAGCCCCCTACCGCTCGCCGCGCTTTTTCGCCTGCGCCGCCTCGTACTTCGCCATCGCCTGCTGGACCATCGGGCGTCGGCGGCCGTCCGGGACGGCCAGCGCATAGTCGGGGTCCTTTTCGCCCTGGCTCGACAGCAAGAAGCTGGAATGCGCCGCGGTGATGTGCTGGTTGAAGCCCTGCGCATCCTGCGCGCCATTCACCGCCAGCTTGATCATACGCAGCTGGAACGGTTCGTTTTCCGCCACCGTCGCCGCTTATTCCATAGCCTCGTCATTCTGCCGGTCGCGTGGCACGCCCCGGTTGACCAGCCACAGCG
>JAPPPC010000473.1 GCA_028817685.1 Rhodospirillaceae bacterium | reverse complement strand
AGGCGCTGCAGGGCGAAGAGGCTGATATGTCGGTGTCCTTCATGGGCGGGGTTGAACGATCCGCCAAGGAGACCGATCCGAAGACCAATCATGGAATGGTGCTCAAGGCCGGGTCTGGCCGTCGCCTCGAACGACGTATTTGTAGCTGGTCAGCTGATCCGCACCGACCGGGCCGCGGGCGTGGAGTTTGCCGGTTGATATCCCGATTTCAGCGCCCATGCCGAATTCGCCGCCATCGGCAAACTGGGTCGAAGCGTTGTGCATGACGATGCCGCTGTCGACACCGGACAGGAACGCATCGGCCGCCACCGCATCGTCCGTGACGATCGTATCCGTGTGGTTCGTGCCATGGCGATTTATGTGGTCGACCGCACCGGAAACGCCATCGACAACCTTCACTGAAATGATCGCGTCCAGATATTCGGTCTCCCAGTCGCTGTCCACCGCCGCGGCGATGCGGTCGTCGATCGCTTGCGCCTCCCTATCGCCGCGGACTTCGCAATCGGCGGCGACCAGATCGTCAACGATACCGGGCAACTGTGCGGCCGCCTGCGCGCGGTCGATCAGCAAGGTTTCCGCCGCACCGCAAATGCCGGTCCGGCGCATTTTGGCGTTGAGTGCGATTTCACGTGCCATGTCCGGATTCGCCGCCCTGTCGACATAGACGTGGCAAATACCCTCCAGATGAGCCAGCACGGGAATCGTCGATTCTTCCATGACCCGCTCGATCAGGCCGCGTCCGCCGCGTGGGACGATAATGTCGATCAGATCGTGCTGACGCAGCATCGCACCCACCGCCGCGCGGTCGCTGGTCCGCACGAGCTGAACCGCGTCGCCCGGCAGGCCGGCGGCCTCAAGCCCCTCACTGAGGCAGTCGGCGATCGCGCCCGACGAATGCAGACTGTCCGAGCCGCCGCGCAGGATCGCGGCGTTGCCGGACTTCAGGCACAACCCGCCCGCATCGGCCGTCACGTTGGGGCGGGATTCGTAGATGATACCGATCACGCCAAGCGGAACGCTCACGCGCGAGATGCGCAAGCCGTTCGGCCGCGTCCACTCGTCGATCAATCTGCCGACCGGGTCATCCCGTTCCGCAACATCCTCAAGTCCCGCCGCCATCGCCTCGACACGGTCCGGCGTCAGCTTCAGCAGGTCTTTGAAGGCGTCGGTCAGGTCGCGGTCTTCCGCCGCTACCATGTCCTTGCCGTTGGCCGCCAGAATTTCATCAGAGTGCGCACGGATCGCAGCGGCGGCGGCGCGCAACGCCGCGTTTTTCGTCGCTGAATCCGCCAGGGCCAAGGCTCTACCCGCCTCCTTCGCGGCCTGCGCTGTGCGGCGCATTTCGGTTTCGATTGTGTCCTCCGAGTCGAGAACGGTAGCGGCAGTCATCGCTTCTTCCTTTCAGTCCAGGACGAGATCGTCGCGATGGATGACCTCGTCGCGGCCACGATAGCCCAGAATATTCTCTATTTCACTGGTCTTAAAACCCGCAATACGAGTGGCATCCGCGCTCGAATAGGCGGACAGGCCGCGGCCCAGTTCCGCGCCGTCGCCGTTGCAGATCATCACCAAATCGCCACGCTCGAACCGGCCGGCCACTTTCGAGATTCCGGCCGGCAACAGGCTTCGCCCGTTCTGCAGTGCGCGGCACGCACCATTATCAAGGGTCAGGACCCCTTTGGGTTTCAGGGATCCCGCGATCCAGCGCTTGCGGGCGGTGCGCGGGGTGGCATTCGCCAGAAACCAGCTCGACCGTGCGCCGTCCGCCAATGCCTGCAGCGGGCGTTCGACGCGGCCGTCGGTGATCGCCATGTGGCATCCCCCGGCGAGCGCAATTTTCGCGGCCTGTAGCTTCGTGACCATACCGCCGGAGGCGTAGCCGGTCGCTGCCGCTCCGGCCATCGCCTCGATATCCGGCGTGACGGCCTCGATCTCGGAAATGTGTCGCGCCGTCTCACATGCGCGGGGGTCGGCATCATAAAGCCCGTCGATGTCGGACAGCAGGATAAGGGCGTCCGCGCCAATCATCACGGCCACGCGGGCGGCGAGCCGGTCATTGTCACCGAAACGGATTTCCGAAGTCGCAACCGTGTCGTTCTCGTTGATCACCGGCAGGGCCTGCAAATCGAGCAATTGCTGCAGGGTGGCACGGGCATTGAGATGACGGCGCCTCTCTTCGGTATCGTCCAGGGTCAATAATATCTGCGCAACCGTGACGCCGTGCGGCAGCAGCGCCTCCTGAAAGGCGTGGGCTAGGCGAATCTGGCCAGTCGCGGCTGCGGCCTGCTTCTCTTCGAGCCGCAGGTCACTTTGTGACAGTCCTAGGTGCCGACGGCCGACGGCAATCGCACCGGAAGAGACGATGAGCACCTCTTGCCCGGCGGCACGGCGCGCCGCCACATCGGCCGCCAACGACTGCAGCCAAGTTTGGCGCATCTGACCGGATTCATGGTCGACGATCAGCGCTGAGCCAATCTTGACGACCACGCGCCGCGCGGTGGAAAGACGGTCTCGCATCGCGCTAAGGCGTCCAGGCGCCGGAGGCCTGAACCTCTTCATCCATTGGCAAGTCGGCCGGTTTCCGGTCACGGATGATCCGGAGCAACTCTCGCAGCACCTTTTCGACACCGCGCCCGGACACACCGGACAGCGCGAATACCGGTGCTTCCGTCGCCGCGGAAAGCGCTGCGATCTTTTCTTCAATCACGGCCGGCTGCAGGGAATCGCACTTGTTGAGCCCGACAATCTCAATTTCATCCGACAGTCCCGCACCGTAGGCCTGCAACTCCGTGCGAACCGTGGCGTAGTCCACGGCAACGTCTTCCGACGTCCCATCGACCAGATGCAACAGCACGCCGCAGCGCTCCACGTGGCCCAGGAACCGGTCGCCCAACCCATGCCCTTCATGCGCCCCTTCGATCAAGCCGGGAATATCGGCCAAGACGAACTCTTCGCCATCGACGGCAGCGACACCCAGATTGGGATGCAGCGTGGTAAAGGGGTAGGCCCCGATCTTCGGCCGGGCCCGCGTCGTCGCGGCCAAAAACGTCGATTTGCCGGCATTAGGCAACCCGACGAGTCCGGCATCCGCGATCAACTTGAGGCGCAGCCAAACCCAATATTCCTCGCCAGGATAGCCCGGATCGGCCCGCCGCGGCGCCCGGTTGGTCGAGGATTTGTAGTGCAAATTCCCGAACCCGCTGTCACCCCCATGGGCCAGGACGATGCGCTGCCCGGGTTCAACCAGGTCGGCGATGACCGACTCTTTGTCCTCCGTCAGGATCTGCGTGCCGACCGGCAGCTTCAAGGTCGTCGACTGGCCGCCTGCACCGGTCCGCTGCTTACCCATGCCAGGGCGGCCGTTCTGCGCCTTGAAATGTTGCTGGTAGCGAAAATCGATGAGGGTATTCAGATGGTCGACCGCTTCCGCGATGATATCGCCGCCACGCCCGCCGTCACCGCCGTCCGGACCGCCGAACTCGATATATTTCTCGCGCCGAAACGAGACGCACCCCGCCCCGCCGTCGCCGCTCTTGATATAGACCTTCGCTTCGTCGAGAAATTTCATCGTCCGCTACCGCTTGGTACCCTTCCTGTCGGGCACAACAAAAAAGGGGAATGGCTTGCCATTCCCCCGGAACACGCATGAACGCCGGGGCGTCCTATGCCGGCGGCACCACCGAAACGCTGGTGCGGCTTCGCGTCTTGTGAAATTTGACCTGGCCGCCGGTCAAGGCAAACAGCGTATGATCCTTGCCCATGCCGACATTGTCGCCCGGATGCACCTTGGTGCCACGCTGCCGAACGATAATGTTGCCAGGCACGACCGCTTCGCCGCCGAACTTCTTGACGCCGAGCCGGCGTCCAATCGTATCGCGGCCGTTCCGTGAGCTGCCGCCTGCCTTTTTATGAGCCATAACCCTTACTCCTCAGTCTTCGCCTCGGCTTCGCTCGGCGCCG
>JAPPPC010000207.1 GCA_028817685.1 Rhodospirillaceae bacterium | reverse complement strand
GTCAAAAAGCTGACCGTCGGGCTGACGGGCAATGGTGGCCGAAACAATTTCGGGCGTATTACGGCGCGGCGGCGCGGTGGCGGACACAAGCGCAAATACCGGATGGTCGATTTCAAGCGCCAAAAGTTCGATGTGGCGGCGACCGTCGAACGGTTGGAGTACGATCCGAACCGGACGGCGTTCATCGCGCTGATCAAATATGCCGATGGCGAGTTGAGCTACATTCTGGCGCCGCAGCGCCTTGCGGTTGGCGACCAGGTCGTTTCCGGCGAGCGCTGCGACATCAAGCCCGGCAACGCGATGCCGATGAACAACATCCCGGTTGGTACGATCATCCACAATATCGAGATGAAACCGGGCAAGGGCGGCCAGATCGCCCGCGCCGGCGGTACCTACGCGCAGCTCATAGGCCGCGACCAAGGTTACGCACAGTTGAAGCTGACGTCCGGCGAGTTGCGCATGGTGCGCGGCGAGTGCATGGCAACGATCGGGGCGGTATCCAACCCGGATCAGGCGAATATCAAGATCGGTAAGGCGGGCCGTAAACGCTGGCTGGGCAAACGCCCGTCGGTGCGCGGCGTCGCGATGAACCCGGTCGATCACCCGCATGGCGGCGGTGAAGGCCGCACCTCTGGCGGCCGGCATCCGGTCACGCCCTGGGGTAAACCGACCAAAGGCAAGCGGACGCGGAAACGGAGCGCTCAGTCGAACCGGTTGATTATCCGCAGCCGTCACGCCAGGAAGAAATAGAGGAGGGGCCGGTGGCTCGATCTGTTTGGAAAGGCCCGTTTGTCGATGGCTATCTGCTGAAGAAAGCGGAAGCCGTGCGTTCTGCAGGCCGCAACGATGTGATCAAGACCTGGTCGCGTCGCTCGACCATTCTGCCGCAATTCGTGGGGCTGACATTCGGTGTCTATAACGGCCAGAAGCACATCCCTGTGCTGGTGACCGAGAATATGATTGGTCACAAGTTTGGCGAGTTCTCGCCGACGCGGACCTTCTATGGCCACGCCGCGGACAAGCGGGCACGGAGGGGCTAGGTCATGGGTAAGCGCAAAACAGAACGTCGCCTCGACGAAACCGAAGCGATGGCTTTCTCCAAGACGATGCGCGTGAGCCCGCAAAAGCTCAACCTCGTTGCGCAGACGATCCGGGGACAGTCGGCGGATGCGGCGCTGGCATCGCTGGCCTTTTCCCGGCGGCGGATCGCCGGCGAGGTCCGAAAGGTCCTGGAATCGGCGATTGCCAACGCGGAAAACAACCATCAACTGGATGTGGACCGGCTCTACGTCAAGGAAGCGACCGTCGGTAAGACAATGGTAATGAAACGTTTCCGCGCCCGTGCGCGCGGTCGTATCGGGCGCATCCACAAACCGTTCAGCAACTTGACCGTCATCGTCCGGGAACGCGAGGAGATCGAATAATGGGTCAAAAGGTCAATCCGATCAGCCTGCGCCTCGGGATCAACCGGACCTGGGATTCACGTTGGTATGCGGACAAGAACTATGCAGATCTCCTGCATGAGGACATCAAGATCCGCGAGTATCTGTTCGACAATCTGCAGCAGGCCGGTATCACCAAGGTTGTGATCGAACGTCCGGCCAAGCGGGCCCGCATCACGATCCAGACGGCGCGTCCGGGTGTTGTGATCGGCCGCAAAGGGGCGGATATCGAAAAGCTGCGCCAGCACCTGTCCCGCATGACCGGCAACGAAGTGCATCTCAACATTGTTGAGATCCGCAAGCCGGAGATCGACGCCAAGCTGGTTGCCGAAAACATCGCCCAGCAGCTGACCCGTCGGGTGGCGTTCCGCCGGGCGATGAAGCGGGCCGTGCAGTCGGCCATGCGCCTCGGCGCCGGCGGCATCCGGATCAATTGCGGCGGCCGCTTGGGCGGTGCGGAAATCGCGCGCATGGAGTGGTATCGCGAAGGTCGCGTGCCGCTGCACACGCTGCGCGCCGATATCGACTACGGCACGGCGCGGGCCAACACGACGTACGGCATCTGCGGTGTGAAGGTCTGGGTCTTCAAGGGTGAGATCCTGGCGCACGATCCGATGGCACAGGACAAACGGCTTCAGGAACAACAGGTAAGCCGCTAAGGCGATTGCCTGAAAGGTAAAAGACAATGCTGCAACCCAAGCGCACGAAATATCGCAAGCAATTCAAGGGCCGCGTCCATGGCAAAGCCAAGGGCGGCACCACGCTGAATTTCGGCAACTACGGCATGAAGGCGGTGACGCCGGGCCGGATTACGGCGCGCCAGATCGAGGCGGCGCGGCGTGCGATTACGCGTCACATGAAGCGTGCGGGCAAGGTTTGGATCCGGGTGTTCCCGGATGTACCGGTCACGGGCAAGCCGGCGGAAGTTCGAATGGGTAAGGGTAAAGGCTCGCCGGAATACTGGATGTGCCGCATCAAGCCCGGCCGGATCATGTTCGAACTCGACGGTGTCGATGAGGATGTCGCGCGCGAGGCGTTCGCATTGGCGTCGGCGAAACTGCCGGTGCAGACGCGGTTTATCCAGCGTATCGGCAGCTGACCGGACGATTGAGAAGGAAAGAGGCATGAAGGTCCAAGATCTGCGCCAGAAGTCGGACGACGAACTCAACCAGGAAGTCCTGGATTTGAAGAAAGAGGCGTTCAATCTGCGCTTTCAGCGCGCCAGTGGGCAGTTGGAAAACACCGCCCGGGTGCGTCAGGTGCGCCGCGATATCGCGCGCATCAAAACGGTTTTACACGAACGCCGCGCGTCGGCCTGAAGGAGAGCGAGTAATGCCCAGGCGAGTTATGCAGGGAAAAGTGGTTTCCGACGCGCCGGACAAGACCGTCGTGGTGTTGGTCGAGCGTCGGATCATGCATCCGATCTACAAGAAGATCATTCGCAAGTCGAAAAAGTATCACGCGCATGACGAAGCGAATGCGCACAAGACTGGCGATATCGTTCGTATCCGCGAGTGCCGTCCGATTTCCAAGAAAAAGTGCTGGGAAGTCGTGACCGACGCGGGTAACGGCGAAGCGGCCTAGCAGTCGGCCTGAGGGAGCGGATCAATGATCCAAATGCAGACGAATCTCGATGTGGCTGACAACTCCGGCGCGCGCCGGGTGCAGTGCATCAAAGTGCTTGGCGGGTCCAAGCGGAAAACCGCCGGCGTCGGTGACGTGATCGTCATCAGCGTCAAGGAAGCGATCCCGCGCGGCCGGGTCAAGAAGGGCGACATCCATCGTGCCGTCATCGTGCGGACGGCGAAGGAAATTCGCCGGCAGGATGGCTCGGCCATTCGCTTCGACCGGAACGCGGCCGTGCTGATCAACCCGCAAGGGGAACCGATCGGTACGCGCATCTTCGGCCCGGTGACCCGCGAACTGCGCGGCAAGCAGTTCATGAAGATCATCTCGCTCGCGCCGGAAGTTATCTAGGCGGCGGGCAGCGAATTCGGAGTGTAAGCGGTTATGGCGGCCAAATTTAAAAAAGGCGACACGGTCATGGTTATGGCCGGCCGGGACAAGGGCAAGACAGGCGAGATCATGCGGGTCGTGCCCGATGAGCAGCGTCTCTATGTGCAGGGTGTGAATGTCGTGAAGCGGCATACCCGTCCGACACAGACGGCCCCCGGCGGGATCGTCGAAAAGGAAGCGGGCATCCACATGTCCAACGTGTCGCATATCGACCCGAAGGACGATAAGCCGACGCTGGTCGGGTTCAAGATGATCGAAGGCGATCTCAAGCTGCGCTTTGCGAAGCGCTCCGGCGAAATAATCGACCGCTGACAGGAGGCGGGAACAGGATGACGGATACGGAAACATACGTTCCCCGGTTGAAGGAACATTATCAGGCGCAGCTTCGGCAGACGATGGTCGATGAATTCGGCTACAAGAATCCGATGCAGATTCCGCGTTTGGAGAAGATCGTCCTCAATATGGGCGTCGGCGAAGCGGTGTCTGATTCGAAGCGGATCGGC
>JAPPPC010000142.1 GCA_028817685.1 Rhodospirillaceae bacterium | reverse complement strand
AGGCCGGCGATTTCTGAAATCCCGGCATGCGACCACAACCGTTCAACGGTCTCGCCGTTCAACGCAAAAAGCTGGTTGTCGATGGTCACGACGAACACGCGTCCGTCGGCAACCGCGGGTGCCGCCCGCATGGGCCCTGACATTCGCTTGCGCCAACGCTCCTTGCCTGTCTCGGCATCCAGCGAAACGACATCGGCGAATCCAGTCGAGACGTACAGCACACCATTCTCATAGGCGATACCGCCACCGAAAGCCTCGTCATCATCATCCGGGACACGCGGATCGTATTCACAAAGGACGTCGCCGGTTGCGGTGTTGATCGCGCTGACCTGCGATTCGACATCCATGACAAACGCCCTGCCGTCGCCGATGACAGGCGTTGCCAACAGGCGCATCGTCGATTCCGACCCTTCGCCAATATTGGTCCGCCAGGCCTCGCGCAGCGTCGCTGGCAGCGCGATGTGGTGCTGCACATGCGCGCTGCTGCCGCCGGCCTGCGGCCATGAGGGTTTCGCGGTGGGGCGCGGCAACCGAACTTGCAAATCGGCAACGCGCCGGTCCGGTTCGAGGGACCGTTCCAGACGTAGTACCGCGATACGCTCGCCCGGAATGCGGGCCTCTTCCTCCGAGAAGAAGTACCCGCAGCCGCCGATAAACAGAGTCATCGCAACAATCGCGACTTTATGAATCGCGGATAAGCGCATGCGCTATTTGCCGAGCGTCTGCAACAATTCGGCGGCTCTCTGCCGTGCGCCTTGCGGCGCCTGAGCATCGTCGGCAATCGCCTCGAAGCGCTTGCGCGCCGTTGCTGTATCTCCCTGCCGCAACGCAAAAAGACCGAGATATTCGCCGGCCGTATGCCGCCACGGCCCCTCAGCTGCAAGCGGCGCCAAACGGTCCGACAAGGCCTTTGCATCACCCGTATCCGCTTGCGCCATTACCGAAAGAAGAACGGCCAAATCCCGATACAGCGATTCGATAGAGTCGTCGGCCGCGAGCGTTTCATAGATGTCGATGGCGGCCCCCGGATCGCCATCCTTGCGCCGCGCCGCGGCTTCCCGGAACCGCGCGAGCATCGCGTAACCGGCACTGGCATCTTCCGCAAAAACAGTGAACGCTGCGGCAGCGTCCGAATTCTTGCCTTCCTCGGCAAGGCTGATCGCGGAAATGAACGCCTCGCTGTACGCCTGCCGTTGATCCTGGGTATAGGCTTCCCAGAATTTGAATGCGGCCACACCACCGACAAGGAGAACAACCGCTGCGACGAGGAACCGGCCGTACCTGTCCCACAGCTTCTTCAGGTTTTCTTCTTTTAGTTCTTCGTCGACTTCTTCGAAGATGTCTGCCACGAACCACTCCCAGCGCCAGTGCAGAGGCCGGCGAATATAACTTCGCCAGAGGGCAGTAGCAAACATCTGCCCGCTATATCAAACACTTTTCGACGTTGGCACCGGCCGCACCGGGGTTGCGTCGCACGCAGCCATACGGCAAGATCGATAAGTGCAAGTTAAGCTCGAACCGGGCGTTCGGCTGACGATGGAGTGGCGATTGGAACAAACCGGCGCCGGAGAAGCCGTCGAGTCAGAATTCCAAGGCAGGGCACGGCCCTGCCTGATTCTCGCGTCTATTCTATTTCTACTTACAGCCTGCGGCACCGAGTCCGTCTACGTGATCGGCGCGGGTCTGGCGAATTTTGTCCACACGGACAAATTGCCCACGGATTACATTGCTGAACGGGCTTCCGGAAAAGAATGTAACTTACTGAAATCTATTGAAGATGGCGGGCCAATGTGCCGCGACAGCTTCAAGCGCGAGGTCATCGAGAAGCCGATCTACTGCTACCGTACGCTGGGTCAACCCACCTGCTACGCGACGCCGGATCCCTACGGAACCGGCGCCGAGCGGATACGGTAGTGAGAACCCGGCGGTAGTCGGCGCTAAGGGTTAATGGGGACGAATAGACAATGACGACAATGATTGAATTGAAGGCGTACAAAGGAAAGAAGGGAAAAGGCCGTGTCTTCTTCAGCCGTCAAGAATTGAGGCAATTGCTTGACGTGTACAGCCGTCGTGTCGCTCGTGGAGAGTGGCGCGACTACGCCATCGATCATTACGGCAACGTGGCAGTATTCTCGGTGTTCCGGCACAGTTTTGACGCGCCACTCTATTCCATCGCGAAATCCGGCAGCGGCAAGGATTGTGAATATGCCGTATTCGACGGACGTCATCGCATAAAGCGCGGCCGGTCGATGCCGGAAGCCCTCAAGGTCTTCGACAAACCGCTCCGTTTGGTCTCCGCACACTAAGCGAATATCAATTGACGTCGAGAGCCTCGAGCCGTCTTGACCGATCCAGAATGTTCTTGTTATGTTCTTTTGCAAGAACGGAACCAGGACAATCGGAGATGCGTGGCAATGGGCGGCATGAAGCGCGGAGCGCTTGCGGGAGAGGAAAGCGCTCAGCGTCCGGCGACACTTGGCGACCTCGAATCGGAAGGGGTCGACGTATTCTGCTGGTGCAATCGCTGCGGTCATAACGCCATCGTTCCGATCGAAAGTCTCATCGGCCCGCTTGGTCCTGCGCAACCTGTACCGGAAATCGGAATCCGCATGCGATGTACGGCTTGCGGTGCGAAAGACGTTGCAGCGCGACCGTCCTGGCCCTCGCTGGGCCAAGTCTCGAATCACAATTGAAACTTATAAGCTAACTATAAGTTAACGATTCACAGACTTATCCCCGAACGGCCGGACTCCCACCGATTCGAACGAAAAAAGACCAATTATTACCTTCATCGCCTATGGCCGTCCGCAAACCCAACGCGTATAAGGAATCGCCCTTTCGGCAACGCAGACCCGACCTCGGAGTCGGGGCTGGCATCGGTTTTTAACCCAGGAAACCTGCCCGCAGCACCGGACCTGCCAGTCGAATCGGCACAAAGAATTGGCGATATCAAAAGAATCCGCCAATTCGGGTTGAGGCCACTAAACATACTGGATATAGTATGCTCATGGTCTCTGCCGCACTAAATGTGTGCCGAAACAATGGCACCCCCTGGCAGAACGAAATTGGCAACGTCATGTGGGGTCAGCATGGAATGGACTGCGGAACGTGTTGAGCTGCTTAAGGAATTATGGGGAGAAGGACTGTCGGCGAGGCAAATCGCCGAGTCATTGGGGCATGTGACTCGAAACGCCGTGATCGGCAAGGCACACCGCCTTGGATTATCGACACGGAGCGTGCCGTCAAAACCGACGATCGCGATGTTAAATCCGGTGACGGACCGGCTATGCCAGTGGCCAATCGGAAATCCGGGCGAAGCTGGCTTCCATTTCTGCGGCCAGCCCGCCGAAACGGGTCGCCCGTATTGCAATCAGCATTGTGCAATGGCGTATCGGCAAACGAGCGACTCCTCAGCCGCCCAGTCAGCTTAAAATACGAAATGTTCTCAGCGCCTCCGGACACCCGTCCTGGGGCGCTGTTTTCGTCTGGCAACGATGTTCTCATGATGCAGGGCGCTGACCCTTCCGTAGACCTATACGCGTCTTTATGCTGCCGCGCATGGATGATCCCGACAACGCAAACGGCGCCGCGCACCGTGAGTATCTAAGGAATCGCGTAGCCACCTTTGCCAGAGAACATATCGCCCCTCGGACAGACCTACGCGAACATACCGTAGTACCTAAAGACTTATGGCAGGCGGTCGGCGAAGCCGGCTTGGCTCAGATTGCGCTTCCCATCGATTTTGGCGGCGCCGGCGGTGATTTGCGTACCCTTGTCGTGGCGGCGGAAGCTCTAGCCGAAACCGGCGGAAACCTTGGTATGGTGACTTCTTGGATGGGACGCCAACTGATTGCGCGCCTGCACATACTGGGACACGGCACCGCAGCGCAACGTCAATCGTACCTGCCGGATTTGGCGGCTGGCGGGACGCCCCCAGCGTTGGAAAGCGCGGACCCTGGCGAGGG
>JAPPPC010000569.1 GCA_028817685.1 Rhodospirillaceae bacterium | reverse complement strand
TCCTGGATGTGAGCGAAGCCTTGGAGAAGACGTCAATCGACTATTACGCCTCGATCCGCAGCGTGTTCTCCCAGAACCGGAATTTCGAAATCCGCAATGGCGTGCCGGAACCGATCACCGATATCTATGGCGACAGCCCCACGAAATAAGCGGCTTTCATCGGCGTCTTACTGTTTCTGCATTTCCGCAATTTTCGCTTCGATGGTGGACAGCAACGAATCGAAGCCTTGCCGTTTGATGACCGCCGTGTAGTCCGCGCGCAGCCGCGCCAACTCGCTGAATCGTGCGTCCAAAAAAACGTCGATGATGCGCCAATCCTCGCCGCTTGGCCGCGTCAAATAGTTTAGCGCGACCGGCGATCCGTCCGATTTGATCAACCGGGTTTTTACCAACATCGTGTCTCGTACCGACTTTTCCGCGGAAACGATTTCAAACGTCTCCCCGGAATAACCGTCGAAGCGCGCGGCGTAGGTCGCAATGCTCATCCGAGAAAACGCTTCTGTTAACTGCTTCTGCTGTTCCGGCGCCAGTTTCTTCCAATAGACGCCGACGGCAATCCGTGACATCAGGGCGAAATCATAAAGCTGCGGCATGACCGGCTGCAGCTTCTCGTATCGGCCTGCATAGCCAAGCTCGTCGGCGTTTTGCATGATTTCGAGCAATGTCGCGTTCAGCGATTCGATCCGATCCCGGGGCGATGATGCGACGGATACCGAGACACTTGTCAGCACTATTGTGAGTGTGAACAACGTCAGGCGGACCAACCGCGCCATGTCGATTTTTTCCTTCATTGAGAGCGTCCTCGCTGTACCGCGCCGTCAATCCCTATATAAACCGCAATCGAAACGCTGATATCTCCGAGATTATAACAAATCGCCGCGACCCGGATGTAACGAAGATGTGGACCAGGCGTCCGATCATCAATAGTGGATAACGAGGCTTTGACCGCATTAGGGCAGCGAATCTTCAAGACTTGGGCCGGATTGGTGAGTCGATCGGCCATTTTGCTCGTTGCGGCGATATTCATCCTTACGGCTTGGGCGGGTGTCTATACGGCGCGGAATCTCGCGATCATTACCAGCACCACGGACATGATTTCGCCGGAAACGCCGTTTCGGAAAAATGCGATCGAATTCGACAAGGCGTTCCCGCAGTTCGATGATTTGATCGTTGTCGTGATCGATGCGCCGACACCGGAACGGGCCGAGATGGCCGCGCGGCATCTGGTCTCTGCAACACGCAGCAAAAAAGCCATCTTCGAGAGAGTCGAATGGCCGGATGGCGACCCGTTCTTCCGGCAAAACGGTTTGCTGTACCGAAGCGCAGAAGAATTATCGGCACTGGGAGACCGGTTGGCCGTGGCGGCGCCCCTGCTCTCCACGTTAGCGCAACGCCCCAATCTCGAAGGCCTGTTCGACGTGCTTACATTGGCCTTGAAGAACGATAGCGCGGACCCGGCGATTGGCAAGATATTGGAGAGAATCGCCAAGCCGACGGGCGACCGGATGGCCGGACTGTCCTGGCGAGAACTTTTTGCCCTCGACGAACGGCGGCGTCAGATCGTTCTGATCAAAGCATCGGTTGAAGGCGATTCGCTTTCACCTGGCACTAATGCCCTCGATGCGATCCAGAAAATCGCTCGTGGAATAGATGGGGTTGTCGGCGACCCAGAAGGGACAAGTGGCATCGTTTCGGTCCGTTTGACCGGACCAGTCGCTCTGGATAAGGAAGAGCTCGAAAGCGCTGCGGTCGGGGGAAAGACGGCGGGGCTAATTTCTCTGGCGTTTGTCACCATCTTATTGGTCGCCGGGCTGCGATCGCCTTGGCTTATCTTGCCCGCGTTGTTGACGCTTATCGCCGGGCTGATTTGGACAGCGGCATTCGCGGCACTCGCCATTGGCCACTTGAACCTGATTTCCGTCGCTTTTGCGGTACTGTTCGTCGGGCTCGGTATCGATTTCAGCATCCATTTCTGCCTGCGCTATCGCGAAGCGCTCAAAGACATGGAGACGCCGGCGGACGCCGTTGGCCAGGCGACCGTGGGCGTCGGCGGGTCGCTCGCCATCGGCGCGTTATGCGCGGCGCTCGGTTTCCTGTCCTTTCTGCCGACCGACTATAGGGGCTTGGCGGAGCTCGGGGTCATTTCCGCCGGTGGCATGGGGATCGCGCTGTTCCTGAATTTGACGTTATTGCCGGCTCTGCTGACTCTCCTACCGAAGCCGTCACCGATGATCGTGATGCGTCGCCCTGCCAGGGCGCGGCAGGGCCGCGCCGTCGTTTTGGCCGCTCTCGGCCTCGGAGCCGTCGCCGCCGTTTTCGCAATGCAGCTACGCTTTGATTTCAATCCGATGAACCTCAAGGACCCGGAGAGTGAATCTGTCAGAACTTTCTATAGCCTCGCCGAGGATAGGCGGAACGGCGTTTACGCTATTGATATTTTGGCGAAAGATCGCGTGGCAGCAAAGGCGAACGCACAGCATTTGCAAGGCCTAGCGGAGGTCGGCACGGCGGTGACGGTCGATAGCCTGATCCCCAAAGATCAGGAAGAGAAGCTGGCCATTATCGAGGATATGTCATTTTTCCTTGTTCCGGCGTTGGAGCCGTCGGCAGTACAAGGGGAACTGTCGGACGCGCAACGGATAGCGGCGGTGTCGGCGTTCCGCGCCTTCTTGCTCGAATATTCAGAGCGGCAGAATGACAATCCGTTTGCGGCGGCCGCTCGAGGGGCGGCGGCGATGCTCGCGGACGCAGCGGGCAATCCGGTGCTTGCGTCGGCGCTGGAGCGGCGCCTTGTCGAGTACCTTCCTGGGATGATTGCGGATCTTAAATCGGCATTGAGCGCCGAGCGTGTCACTTACGACGGCCTCCCGAACCGCATCCGGGAGGGCTGGGTTACCCCGGACGGGCGCGCGCGCATCCAGTTGCGCGCGGCAGAGCCGGTGAAGAGCAACGAAGATTTACGCCGCTTCGCGACCGCGGTGCTGGCAGCCGTGCCGACCGCGACGGGCACGCCGGTCACCATCACCGAAGCGGGCGGTGCCGTGGTGGCGGCGTTCCAGGAGGCGACACTGTACGCTTTTGCGGCGGTGTGCATCGTCCTGTTGATTGTTTTGCGCAGCGTCCGCGATCTTGCTTTGGTGATCTTTCCGCTCATCCTTGCTGCGGTTTACACCGGCGCCACGTCGGTTTTTCTGAGCCTGCCGCTGAATTTTGCCAATGTCATCGTGTTGCCCTTACTGTTCGGGCTGGGTGTGGCCAGCGGCATTCACCTGGTGGCGCGTGCGCGGCGGACCGGCGACATCGCCGCCTTGATGCGGACAAGTACGCCGCGCGCGGTTATGCTCAGTGCCCTGACGACAATTGCCTCGTTTGGTAGCCTTGCGTTGTCGGGCCATCGCGGCATGACCAGCATGGGCCAACTCCTGACCATTGCGATCGTCTTTACGTTGATTTGCGCGCTGATTGTCCTGCCGGCCGCGCTGCGGTGGATGGGCCGGCCCGACGGTGAATAACGCGCTGAATCGCCGCCGATTTCAATATGGACGCAATTGGCACCGTCTCGTAATAATCGCCTGGCTGGCGATACCGGCGGCCTTGTTCAACCAAACCAATTGAAATCTATGTGCGTCCTGATGGCTTTAAGGGTTTTCGTCCGATGAAGGCGATCATACTGGCGGCGGGATTCGGCGAGCGGTTGGGGTCGACCGAGGCGGCGCCGCCGAAAATTCTGCTTCGGTTCGGCGGCAAGACGTTGCTGCAGCGCCATGCGGAAATTCTGCAATTCCTCGGCTTCGATGAACTTGTCGTCGGGGTCGGCAACAAGGCCGAGCAGGTCAAACGTGAGATCAGGTCCTTGCCGTTTGGCGACTTCATACGCGCCGTCGATTGTCCGCAATTTGCCATGGGGGCTCCTTACACGCTCTGGGGCTTGCGGGCTGAGTTCGACGGGGCTGCGGTCTTTATGGA
>JAPPPC010000795.1 GCA_028817685.1 Rhodospirillaceae bacterium | reverse complement strand
ATGTGCAGAAAGCCACCGTCATCGAGGGCGGCTTCCAGCCGCTCAAAGAAATTGACCAGTTCTTCCTTGGTTGCCGGCTGGGTGCGCCCTTCCGGCAGTTGCACGGCGGGTGTCTCGTCCGCTGCCTGATACCACTCATAAGTCACGATGAGCACCGCGTGGCCGAGATTGAGGGAGCTGAAGGCGGGATTGAGAGGCGCTTGCAGCACCGTATCGGCCAATGCGATGTCGTCATTGTCGAGCCCGGCGCGTTCGCCGCCAAACAGGACACCGACTTTTTCGCCCGCGGCCATGGCCTGACGCATATCCTGCGCACCACGGTGCGGGGTTACGACCGGTTTGATCATATCGCGCGGGCGCGCTGTCGCCGCGTAGACTCGCGTCAGGTCCGCGATCGCCTCAGCTGTGTTTTCGAATACCCGCACGCCGTCGATCACCGAATCCGCGCCGGACGCCGCGTTTCGCGATTTCGGGTTCGGCCATCCGTCGCGCGGGCGCACCAGACGCAGATCCCCCAACTGGGAATTCAGCATCGCGCGCGCCGCCATCCCGATATTTTCACCCATCTGCGGCTCAACCAGGATGATCGCCGGCCCCTCGCCAATCGACTCGGCCCGCGATTTATCGGTTCCGGCCATGAACCCACTCCCTCGAAATTGGATCACTGGTATAATCCGGCGCGATGCGATTGATCAAAGGCTTCGAGATACTGTTCCTGGGCGGCGCCCTCCTTGCGGCGGCGGCTGTTGCTCTGTGGCTCGCGATCTGGAGCCCGGACGCTCAAATTCGCGATCCGCTGCCGCTTTACCGGCAAGCCTCGGTCGAGATCACACCAGACGCCACCGGCAAGCGGGATATCCAAGACGTCAGGCTCGTCGATCCCGAAAACCGGCCGGTCACCTTCTCCGTGAGCCTGCCCAAAGGGCATTTTGCAGACGACTCGGTAGAAAAACTCCCGACATTGGTCGTTATTTCCGGATTTCGCAGTGCACATCACAATTTGGAGCGCATACCCGAACCGGGCCCCAATGCGATCATCTCCTACGACTACCCCTATGACAGCAAGGAGTGGAAGGAAGCCGGTTTCTTTAGCCGTGCCCTGATCGCGCGTCGCGTCGCCTACCGCCTGCCCAACGAGGTTGCCGGCCTGATGGCATGGGTCCGGCGTCAGCCCTGGGCCGATACGAGCCGAATCAGTCTCGCCGGAATCAGTTTGGGTGCGGTCGCGTTGCCGGTCATAAAACGCCGCGCGGCCGCAACAGGACAAACGGACGGTCCCTCGGTCATCGCCTATGGCGGCGTCGATATCCAGGCGCTCGCCGCGGCGAATTTGAAAGTATCGCCCTCATGGATACGTGAAATCGCGGCCTGGGTCGTCTGGCTGATGCTGAAACCGCTTGAGCCGGAATCCCATCTCCCGGAGATTTCCGGCCCCTTCCTCGTCATCAACGGCAAGAATGACGAGCGCTTGCCGGCGGAGAGCGTTTCGCGCTTACAAACCCTGCTGCCCGAACCCAAAACGATTCTCAATGTCGAAGGCGCGCATATCGATGGCAACAGACCGGAAATCATCGAGAACACCGTCCGCCTCGCCCGGGTCTGGCTGGTGAGCCAGGGCGCGCTGAACCCATCGCGCTGAACCGCCGTATAAATAAGGATAATCGAGATACCTCATCCTGCCTTGGCCGCCGGCCGCACGGCCGTCGTCACCGGCGCCGCCAGTGGAATCGGCCTCGCGGCCTGTAAACGGTTTGCAGAGCTTGGCATGAAAGTGTGCCTGGCGGATGTCGCGCCCCTGGATGACGCCGTCAGCGCCGTCGCCGCGCTTGCGCCGAACGGTCGTGACGATATTCGCGCCGTCACCACGGATGTCTCCAAACTGGACGAGTTGCAAACGCTGTGCGCAACGGTCCGAGCGGAATTCGGCGAGGTCAGCATCCTGATGAACAATGCCGTAACGCGCTTGGAAAACACGGCCTGGACGGCGGAAGCGAATTGGCGGCAAACGTTCGACATCAATTTCATGGGGGTCGTGAACGGTGTCCACGCGTTCGCCCCTGGCATGATCGCCCAATCGCACCCCTCACTCATCGTCAACTGCGGCTCGAAGCAAGGCATCACGAATCCGCCGAAAAACCCGGCTTACAATGCCGCCAAAGCGGCCGTGAAGTCCTTTACCGAAAGCCTGCAGCACGAGCTGCGCAATACCGACGGCTGCCAAGTGAGCGCCCACCTGCTGGTCCCCGGCTGGACGACAACGGGTACGGCGGATCATAAGCCC
The DNA here is from genome assembly GCA_028817685.1 of Rhodospirillaceae bacterium. Taxonomy (GTDB): domain Bacteria; phylum Pseudomonadota; class Alphaproteobacteria; order UBA8366. The sequence continues at coordinate 1,686 of JAPPPC010000795.1, read as the reverse complement.
GGCGCCTGGCTACCGGATCAAGTCGTCGACCACATGATGACGGCGCTTGACCGCGGCGATTTCTATATCATTTGCCCGGACGATGAGGTCACGCCCGAGATGGACCGCGCCCGCATCCTTTGGGCGGCGGGCGACATCGTAGAAAACAGGCCGCCTCTGTCGCGATGGCAGGCGGACTACGCGAGCCAATTCAAGGAATAGGACGACGGGTCCCGCCACGACAATCGCCTAACCGCCCGCCCCCGGACCGTCTGCGCTTTCGGACGGATTCATGCCCGTAAACGGCTTCGCGGATTGGCCGACCGGTCGGCTTTCCGGGCAATCCCCCATCGCCGCGATTCGGGATGCGTAAAATTTTGCGCCCGGCACCGCCGTCAAGCCGTGCAGCAGCGCGCTGATCCAAACCGCGTTGATCGCGATATACAGCACCGGTTCCGCGACCCTGTGCCCGATATCCTGAACCACCAGCAGAGCGAACAGTGCCGTAGCCAAACCGCGCGGCCCGAACCAGCCAAAGAATAGGCGTGTCGCGCCCGAAGCGTCGGTGCCCATAAGCGAAAGCCAAATGGCAACCGGCCGGACAATCAGAAGGCTCACCAGTATCAGGCCCAATATTTCCGGGGTGAGCCGGTTCAGCGCTTCCGGCAGTAGCGCCGCCCCCAACAGGAAAAAGGCGCCCCAGGTCAGTATCTGTCCTTCGCTCTCCGTGAACTCGTAAACAAATTTGCATCTTCCCTTCAGGACGTTGCCGAAACACAGGCCAGCCACGAACGCGGCGATGAATCCATTGCCCCCGACTTGAACGGCAAGAAGATAGGCAGAGGCGGCCAATGCGACAGCGCCGATCCCTTCGAACGCCTCGGCCGTCAGGCGCCGCTTTTGCGCCCATAGCAGCATGGTACCGCCCGCGAACCCGACGACGGCACCGACAAGCGGGCCGAGGGCCAACTGTTTGGCTCCGAATAAAATCCAATCAATACCGTCGCGATCCATCGCTTGGGCCGCCAGGCTGGCGAACAGCAGGACCGCCGGAAGCGCCAAACCGTCGTTCAGGCCGCTCTCCACGATCAGCGCGCGTCGCGACCGGTCCGGCACCTGACCGTTGCTTACGACGGCCTGGCCCAGGGCCGCATCCGTTGGCGCCAGGATCGCGCCGACCAACGCGAGCGCAAACAACGGCCACCCGGGCAGGAACGGCCAGGCTGCCAACGTTCCCAGAGCGATCTTCAGCGGCAGGCCGAGAAAGAGCATCCGGGCGGGCCAAATATGGGCCCGGCGCAGAGCGGCCAAATCGATCTGAGCCGCATCGAGAAACAGCAGCAAGACCAAGGCCGCCTCTGCGACGACATGCAACCCAATTTCCGCCGATTCCGGAGGCAATAATCCGCTTGCCGACATCGCATAGCCGAGGCCGATGAAGACCATCGGCGCGGTCACGACCGTCGCGGACAGCCGTTTCGCGAACAAGGCGAACCCCGCAACAAAAACAGCCAAGATTGTCAGCCCAATGCCCATCGAACCCTGCCCGAGAAAGCCTCATTCGTTCCTTAGAACCACCAGATACCGGAAAGGTTACAGGAAATAGCCGGCGGTCGACCGAGCTTATTGGATGGGCGCTACTTCTCCTCTAAAACCCACTCACCGTCCCAATCCGGTGGCGGCGGGTATTTCCGGAGATGTGCGGCG
>JAPPPC010000106.1:2955-15223 GCA_028817685.1 Rhodospirillaceae bacterium | reverse complement strand
TCCTGCCAGAAGGTGCAGAAATGCAGTCCCTTGATGTGTGTCTCCACCGGATGCTGCACGGTCATCTTTTCGTTGATTTGGTCCTTCACGAGGCAGCCCATTTCCGACAGCAGCTTGCCGTTTTCGGGCCCGATCGGCCGTTCCGCGTCCGGCCATTTCACGATGGCGAAAAAGTTGCCCCCGAAAGAGATGTCCGCGGTCAAGGCGCCGTAGACCGGCAGTTCGATGGGCACATCCTGGGCGAAGACGAAGGCGGGCACGTTCTGGAAGCGGGTCCATTGCGCGGCGCCGTTCTCGCTTTGCACTTCGGCCCGCACCGGTCCCGCCGGTGTCTCGAAATTGATGAAGGTCGACGGCTTATCCGGTTTCGCGACCATGCCGTGCGAGACCATGACCATGCCCAGCGCGATGGTGCCGTGCCCGCACATCTCGACGAACCGCTCGCCGTCGATCCACAGCATGCCGGCATCCATGTCCGGTTGCGAAGGCGGGGTCAGGAAGACGCCGAACATGTCGTTATGGCCGCGCGGTTCGCGCATCAGCGCGGTCCGGACATGATCGAAATTGTCCTGCAGATACTGACGCTTGCCGAGAATATCGAGGCCGTGCGGGTAGGGGATTCCGCTATGGATGATGCAGGTCGGCTCCCCCTCCGTGTGGGTGTAGATGACGTCGAGGAATTGCGATCGTGGCATCATGGCAGGGGCCCTCCGTTGTGCGGGCCTATCCTAAAGCGGACCCCCGGGTCAGTGCCATATGGGTTATATGCGGGGTCGGGCGAAAAAATTAATTTCTAGGGTTAATAATTCGGTAACACTTCCCATATAGAGTCTCAGATAACAGTCGTGGTGTGATGAGAATAAGGTAGCAACGCGACGCAGGCCGCCCCGGTGAGAACCGAGGCGGTTTTTGTTTGCGCGACGGTCGTCCGGCTACACGCCGTCATAGACGATGGAAATCCATTTGTCTGTGGGCAGGAAGCCGCCGCCCCATTCGGTCTCCAGATCGGACAGCGGTTTCGCCGCAACCGCTTCCGACGCGCTCTTACCCTCGCGATTCAGTTTGGACAGCCGGACCTGCGCGGTTTCGAGCAACGTGCGGTAGGCCATCAGCGCTTTCTTGTCGGCCAAGGGACCGTGCCCCGGAATGATTTTGGTGTTGTCGTCGGCCAGCGCCAGCATCTTGTCGACCGCGGCAATTACGCCCTGCACCGTACCGCCGGCACCGGTGTCGATGAACGGGTAGAAGCCGTTGAAGAACAGGTCACCGGCATGGATCATGTTGGCCTTCTCGAAATGGATGATGGTGTCGCCGTCGGTGTGCGCGTTCGGGCTGTGTATGGCGTGGACGGTCTCGCCATTCAGGTGAAACGTCATCTCGCGCGTGAAGGTGATGACCGGAACTGCCGCCTTCGGCGCCGGCGGCATGACCCGGTTGAAGGCGACGATCGTCGTGCCTTCGGCCAGCTTCTTGCGGACATTGTCGTGGCTCACGATCGTGACGCCCGCATTGCCGAGATTCTCGTTCCCACCCGTGTGGTCGAAATGATAGTGCGTGTTGATCAGGAAGCGCGGCGTATCGCCGCCGATGCTCTTCACCGCGACCATGATCCGCGCCGTCAGCGGGGCGAACTGGTCGTCGATCATGAAGGTGCCGTCCGGCCCGGTCAGCACGCCGATATTGCCGCCCTTGCCGGTCAGCATGTGAATGCCGTCGGCCAGCTTGGTCGCCGTGATCTTGACGTCGTCCATCTGAGCCGCGGCCGGCAGCGCCAACAGCGCGCCGGCGGCAAGGGTGGCGAGTAAGGTCTTACGCATGGGGATCCTCCCTGTCGGTTATGTGCGGTTGCTGCGACGTTAACCGGGTTTTGCGGTCGCTGGCCAATCAACAGATTGTGGTCGGCTTGATCGATGGACGCCGAATTCGGAACATGGGTTGCTGACACGTAAACGAGACCCGCATGGATCCCATAGACGACAACACCGCATGGCGCGGCAGCGACTTCGAAACGCCGCGAAGCTGGGTGCGTGCCCTGACCCCGGCTATGGCCGATGAGATCGTGGCCGCGACCGCAGCGGTTGCCGGCCGCGACTACTGGACGTTGACGCCAAGTTGCTTTCCGCTGCCGTGCACGGAACCACTGTTGGCCGAAGCCCGCAGCGACCTGGAAACGGGCCGCGGCTTTACCGTGCTGTCTGGATTCCCCGTCGACCGGCTCACTTTGGAGGACGCACGAAGGGCGTATGCCGGGCTGTGCAGCCATTGGGGGCATCCAATCGTGCAAAACGGTGCTGGCGAGCGGATGGTCGATGTCACCGATATCGGGCGCGAATACAGTCATCGGTCGCGCGGGTATAGCGGCACCGCGTTGCTGCCTTTTCATACGGACGGCACCAAGGGCGAGCCGGAGATGCTGCACTATACCGGCCTGCTGTGCCTGGAGACGGCGCAGAGGGGCGGGCTTAGCGCCATCGCCAGCGCGACGTCGCTCTACAACGAAATCGCTGCGACACGTCCCGACCTGATGCCGGCTTTACAGCGCGGCTATCACCATCACCGGCAGGGCGATCATCCGCCAGGGCATATGCCGATCTCGGCGGAGCGAATACCCGTTTTCAGTTTCAGCCGGGACCTGCTGCATTGCCGTTTCAACCGCAACAACATGGAGTGGGCCGCGAAGGAAGGAGCGGACCTGTCCGACACCGATCGCGAGGCCCTGTCCTTGGTCGACGCGATCGTCGCTCGCCCCGGTTTCGCACTCTCTATGGACCTTCGTAAGGGCGATCTGCAGGTCATCAACAACTGCGTGATCCTGCATTCCCGTACGGATTATGAGGATGCGACGGATCGCAAGCGGCATCTGCTGCGGCTATGGCTCAACAATCCGGAGGCGCGGCGTGACGGTCATCGCCTTGTGGAGATGTTCGCGCCGCCGGACAGCCGGTTTTCGGATACGCCTTGGCGGGCCGCTTAAGAGGCTGTCAAAGCGCCCCAGCTTGTGACCTTCTCGATCCGGATGGCGATGACCGGCAACCCCTCCAGGTCCATCGCCTGATACTGGGTGTAGCGCGCCGTCAGCCGCGCCTGAGCGTCCGTATACTCCGCCCCATTCTCCAGTATCTCGGCCCGGCCGCGCACCATGACCCAGCCGAGGCGCGACCAGTCCGCATCGTCGTAACGGTCGGCGACCAGGGCGACCTGTGGGTTCTTGGCGATGTTACGTAAGCGCTTCAGCGCGCGCGGGTCACCGGATTTGGGTTTCTGGTCGATGGCGATATAGACACTGCCGGTATCGGCCAGGAAACAGACCGGCAGTGCGTGCGGCGCACCGGCCACATCCGCGGTTGCCAAGGTGGCGGTGCGACGCGCCTCTAGAAATACGAGCTGTTCGGCGGTCAGCACGTCAAGCCGGTTTTGTCTCCGCATAGAGGATCGGGTAGCCGTCATCATCGGTTTCCCGGTCGAGATAGTTGACCGTCCGGTCCGAACTGGAATGGATACCCAGCAGCTTCATGGTCTTATCGCCCACGGTGCGGAAGCTGTGCGGTACGTTTGCCGGCAAGGCCACGGAGTCGCCAGGGCCGAGCCGGACAGGCGTGTCCTCTCCGCCTTCCAGCCAGGCTTCCATCTCGCCTTCCAGAATATGCAGGATCTCCACATAAGGATGCCAATGCATCGGCGCGACATAGCCGGGCGCCGACGTCTGGATGCCGGTGCGGACCGGCGTGTCCCCATCGGCGACCAACGGATTGTAATGCGCCAGCGGCCCGAACTCGACACGCGGCGCGTCGGCTAGTTTCTTCAGTTTTAGCGTCTCGATGGTCATGCCTGTCTCCGTCCTCGTTAGGGGTACGCTAACCCGGTCCGTGGCTAGTCGACAAGCACGACGGCCTTGCCGGTAACCTCTCGGTTGAAGAGTTGTTCCGCGAGGTCGCCCAGCTCCGAGAGTTTTCCGGTTGCGTCGATATGGACCGTCAGCTTGTCTTCGGCCAGCAGGCCCGCCAGGACCCGCAGCCCGTCGCGCGCCGGACGGCGGCCGAATTCGGTGAAGAGGTAAAGACCGTAATAGTTCGAGCGGCCGGTGCGGAAATATTCGCCCGCATCGATCGTGACCTCGGTGCCGGCGGAGATGCCGTAGCTGACCAGTGTGCCGCCGCGCGCGACCAGATTGAGGCAGTCGGCCAGCACTTGTCCGCCGACGGAATCGAGGATGCAGTGATAGGGCGAATTCTCGACCACGCCCTTGCCGTCCTCGCCGGCGACGACATGGTCGGCGCCTATGGCGCGCAGCGCGTCCGCGGTCTCCGCCCGCCGCACCAGCGCCGTGACCGTCGCGCCCGAAAGTTTGGCCAGTTGCACCGCATATTGACCGACGCCGCCCGAGGCGCCGGTGACCAGCACGCGCCGGCCAAGCAACTGTCCGGCCTGTTCCAGGGCGTAAAGCGCGGTCAATCCGGCGACTGGTAAGGTCGCGGCGGTCTCGTAGGAAACGCTGTCCGGCAGGGGGGCCATCCAGGCGGTCTCGATTGCCGCGCGTTCGGCCCAGGCCCCCGTGTTCATCACACCGACGACGCGGGTCCCCGGCGTTGGGCCCGAACCATCCGCCGCCTGCTCTAGTACTTCGCCGGCCACGTCCCAGCCCAGCAATGTGCCGGGCGGACTGCGCCGTGCGCGTTTGACCTCTCCCAGATTGAGCGAGATCGCTTTCACCGCGACCAGGGCCTGACTGGACAAAGGGGTGGGGGCCGGCGCATCGGTGAGCGCGAGATGGCCAGGAGCGGAGGGGTCGACGAGTACGGCGCGCATGGCGATATCCTTGGCAGGGTTGATCTATCGGCACGACCGTACCGCAGTCATCCCCTCACCCCAACCCTCTCCCAGAGTGAGAGGGTTGGGGTGGAGCGAAAACCCGCAGCTCACCTTCAGCGGCGAATTCAACGCGATGCGCTGGCAGCCGATGATTTCATGTAATATGGCCATGTTGGCCCAGCAAACGGGGCCGCGAAGAGTTCAAATAAGGCCAAACTGTCATGACCCGTGCCGCCAAACCGGTCTATCCGGCGAACAAATATCTGGAAGGCGTCTACGCGCCGGTTGCCGACGAAGCCGTGATTGAGCTCGAAGAGATGACGGTGGAGGGCGAAGTGCCGGCCGATCTCGACGGCATCTATGTCCGCAACGGGCCGAACATCCGTCACGCGCCGCTCGGCAACTATCACCGCTATGACGGCGACGCCATGCTGCACGCGGTGCAGTTTAAAGACGGTCGCGCCACATACCGCCGCAAGTGGGTGGAGACGGAAGCCCTGATGGAGGAAACGGCGGCGGGCAGGGCGCTATGGGGTGGTATGCTGGACCCCCGCCGTGCCGACCGGCCGGACATGCCCCTGAAGGACACCGCCAACACGGACGTCGTCCTGCATGGCGGCAAGCTGATGACCATGTGGTACATGGCAGGCGATCCCTATCTGGTCGATCCGGTGACCCTCGAATCGCTGGGCAAGGCGGATTTCAACGGCAAGCGGACGACCAAGATTTCGGCCCATTCGAAGACCGACGAGAATACCGGCGAATTCGTCTTCTTCGCCTACGGCCGCGACCACCCCTACATGCATCACGGCGTGACCGACGCGACCGGCGACCTGACCGCCTTCACGCCGGTCGAACTGCCGGGACCGCGCCTGCCGCACGATATGTGGATGACGCACAAGCACACAATCCTGCACGATCTGCCGCTGATCTATGACGAGGCGGCCTATGCGCAGGGGCGGGTTAAGCTGCGCTTCGAGGCGGACTGGCCAACCCGCTTCGGCGTTCTGCCGCGGCACGGTGCCGGCACCGACATCAGATGGGTCGAGTTCCAGCCCTGTTACATCCTGCACACGTTCAACGCCTGGGAGGATGGCGATTGGCTGCACATGACCGGCTGCCGCATCCATCCCTTCGAGGACGCGCAAGGCAACCCCGATCTCCAGTCGATCGTCACCATCATGGGCCGGCACAAGCTACGCGCGCGGCTCTACAAATGGTCGGTCAATCTGGCAACCGGCGCGACCAAGGAAGGTCCGCTCGACGACCGCTGGAACGCCGAGTTCCCGACCTGGAAGAACGCCGCGATGGGCGATCGCATGCGGTATGCCTATTGTGCCCATATCGAATACGAACCGGTGATCACCTTCCCGGGCCTCATCAAATACGACCTCGAAACCGGAGGCAGCGAATACTTCTCCGAAGGTCCCGGCTACACCTACAGCGAGGCGCCTTTCGCGCCGGCGACCGGCGGGATGTCGGAGGATGACGGCTACGTGGTCTGTTTCGTCCGCAACGCGGACCGCGAGCAGTCGGAAGTGCACATCATCGATGCGCGGAATTTCGCGGATGGCCCGGTCTGCAAATTGATTCTGCCCTGCCGCGTGCCCGAAGGCTTCCATGCGACCTGGGCGCGGGGGGATTTGATCTAGGCCTGGTTTCGCGGTCGCGCGCGGCGCCGCTTATTCAAGCGTTCGGAACTTGATGCGTTCCACGCCGACCAGGTTGCCGCTGATTACGGTGGAACGCTGCCAGCTGCCGGTCTGCATCCAGCCGGTTCGGGTATCGAAAATCCACAGCCCATCGTCTTTGATCGCGAGACCGGTGAACAGGTTGCCGTCCGCGGGAACGGGAAGTGGCCGATCGCCCGCAATGTCTGCTCCAGCGCGGGGCCGGCTTTTTCGCGGTCGAAGTTCTGTGTCCACCCGATAGATGCCGTGCCAGCCTTCGAATCTAAGTCACGCAGCGTCAGGCGGGCCTTGGTCGGGAAAGGGGCCTGACCGAAGGGGTTGGCGATCAAATCGTCGATGACGATGTCTTCCCCCAAACGGTAAGTCCCACCGAATGCCATATAGAACAGGCCGGGCGAGCGCAGCGCCGATGCTTCGATCGCTTGCGGCGTGCTCATCTGCGCAAGGGCACCTTCGAATTTCGAAAGCGCCTCCGGCGGAAGATTCTGTCCGCGCATCCAGTCCATCATCGTGTCGCCGGCCCGCTTGAAGTGCGCCTGCAGTTCTGTCGTGTTCTCGAGTCCGACGACGCTGCCCAAAGCGTCGGTGCGCAGGTCTATACGCATACCTTGGGACAGATTGACGATCCGCTCCGCGATCGGGTTCGTGCCCGTGCCGGTCAAGACCGCTTTGCCGTAGGTCCATCGGACAGCGTAGCCATCATTGCGGCGGCGCAGCACCTCGATATCGATCGGCACAGCCATGCGGGAAGTGGTTTTCTGGTCGCCGCGGAAGCGTTCTTTGTCCTTGATCATTTCGATCCGATGCTTCTCGCCGACGGCCCAGTTTACCGGCAGCGCGACCGATTTATTGTCTTGCGCGGCGGCGGGGACGACGGTGAACGCGCACGCGGCAATCAGCGAAACGGTTCGCTTGTGTAGGCTCTGTCTCATCGAAGTCGCGATCCTTCGCAAAGGGGCATCGTTCAGACCGGGAGCTTATGACTAAATCGTTACGGAATAGTCTCTTTCAGCCCCTTCGGCGGTTACGAAGCCGTCCCGCACATCCGCCAAAACCTTCGCCCGGTCGCGCGCCTTCGGGTCGCCGATGCCGCCGCCGCCGGCCTGGGTCAGGGTGATCGTGTCGCCATTCTGCAGAACGTAGCTGCCCTTCGGATGGACGACTTCGCCGTTGATGCGGTGCTCGCGCATCTGGCCGTTCTGGCCACCGTCGAACCCGACCGGCGGGAATTCAGTGCGGTTGGCCATGCAGAAGACGGTCATCGGGTGGCCGCTATCGTTCCGCAGATGTACCGCCTGGCCGACGCCGCCGCGGGCCGCGCCGGGGCCGCCGCTGTCGGGGAGGAAGCGTTTCTCCAGCACTGTCATGCCGGTGATCGCCTCCCAAGTCTCGACCGGGACGACGGCCATGTTGGATGGACCGGGCACCGTATCGCCGCCATCCTGTCCCGCCAGCGCGCCGAAACCGCCGGAAGAGAAATAAATCGTCGAGATGCCGCGGCCGTTCGGCGCCGTGCCCTGGATGGTCATCAGATCCATCATGCCGCAATCCGCCTGCACCTTGTCAGGCGCGGATTCCGCCAGCGCGCCGAAGATCAGCGAGGGCACGAAATGCCCGATGATATGCCGTCCGCCGGTGGGCGAAGGGGGCTGGGCGTGCAGCAGGCAGCCTTCCGGCGCGCTCACCGTGACCGGCCGGGTAAAGCCCTCATTGTTCGGGATGGTCGCCGCGGTCATGCACTTGATCGCGTAGAGGGTCATGGCGTTGGTGTAGCACAGCGGGACGTTGATGCCGTGCCGCACGCAGCCGCTGGTGCCGGTGAAATCGGCGTGGATCGACTCGTCCTTGACCTCGACCGTGCAGGCCAAGGTACTCGGCCCTTCGACCCCCTCGATCTGGATTTCGTGCGCGTAGGTGCCGTTCGCCATCTCGGCGATCTTGTCGCGCATCGCGCTTTCGGACTGGCTGCGGATCGCCTCCGATAGGGGGCCGAGTTCGTCGAGTCCGTATTCGTCCATGAAGTCGAGCAGCTGGCGTCCGCCGACCTCGTTGCAGGTGACGTTGGCCAGCAGATCGCCGATCGTCTGATCGGGCACCCGGACGTTTGTCTCGACCAACTCCAGGATAAATGGGTCGAGTGTGCCTTCGGAGGCGAGTTTACAGATCGGCAGGCGCAGCCCTTCGTGGAACACTTCGGTGGCCGCCGCGCCGAAGCCGAGCCCGCCAATATCCGGGAGGTGGGTGATACTCATCGTGTAGCCGATCAGCCGGCTGTCGCGGAAGACCGGCCGCATCACGGAGATGTCGAAGACGTGGCCGGTTCCCATCCACGGATCGTTGGTGGCGATGACATCGCCGGGTTTGAGCGTCTCCGGTGGGAATTTCTCCAGCATGTAACGCAGAGTACGCGGCGCCGTGCCGATGAAGACCGGTACGCTGAAGGAGCCTTGCGCCATCAGCTTGCCTTCCGCGTCGAGCAGCACGACGGACAGATCGTAGCTCTCGCGCACGATGGTCGAGAAGGAGGTCCGCACCAGGGTCGAGACGATCTCGTCGGTCACCGAAATCAACCGGTCCCACATGATGGCAAGGCTGACGGCGTCGTAGGTGGGCTGGGTCATGTCAGGCTGTCTCCAGTTCCGCGATCAGGTTGCCGGCGTCATCGACTCTTGCCGTTTCGCCCGGGCCGATCACGCAAGTCGATTCGCGTTCCTCGACCAGCGCTGGCCCCTCGATTGCCGTGCCGGCATTCAGCGTGTAGCGGTCGTAGACCGGGCAGTCGTGGGCCGTTTCGCCGAACCAGGCGCGGCGCGTGCCCTTGCGCGCCGTTTCCGCCGAGGGGACATTTCCGACCATCCGGTAGCCGCTTTGCAAACCGGTGTCGGGACCGGTCGCCTCGACCTTCCAGTTCACGATCTCGAGCGGCGCGCCCGGGGTGCTGACCGAAAAAAGGGTGGAATAGCGGGCTTCGAACAGGGCGGTCAGCCGGTCGAACGCGGCGGCGGGGTCGCCATCGGGCAATATGATCTCGATCTCGCGGCCCTGACCGTAATACCGCATGTCGAGGCTGCATCGGACCGACATGTCCGCGGCATCGATGTCGGCGCGCCGCAGGAAGCCCGTCGCCTCCTCGATCAACGGTGCGAAAGTGGCTGTGAACCCCTCTCGGTCGAGATCGTCGATGACGGCGAGCCGTGAACGGCTTAGCTCGAAGGCAAGCGGGCTGGCCAGCAGGCCCAGCGCCGACATCACCCCGGCGCCGATGGGAAAGACGACCCGTGGAATCTTCAATATACGGGCGACCGCCATGGCATGCAGCGGGCCGGAGCCGCCGAATGCAACCATGCTGGATTGGCGGTAATCGAAGCCCCGCTCTGAGGCGTGGATGCGGAAGGCGCGGGCGACATCCTCATTGATGATTTCGTGGATGCCCCAGGCGGCACGGGTCAGGTCCAGTTCCAGCGGCTCGGCGACGGTTTCCGCGATCGCGCGCTTCGCTGCCTTGACATCGAGCGCCATCTCGCCACCCAGGAAATGCGCCGGGTCTAGATAGCCGAGCACCAGATTGGCGTCCGTCAGGGTCGCGCTTTTGCCGCCAGCACCGTAACAGGCCGGGCCGGGATCCGCGCCCGCGCTGCGCGGCCCCACGCGTAGCAGGCCGCGTTCGTCGATCTCCGCAATGGAACCGCCGCCCGCGCCGATCTCGATCATGTCAATGGCCGGCGTGATGACGGGCAGGCCGCTGCCGCGCTTGAAGTCGTGCACGCGCGCGACTTCCATGTCGTATTTACGCAACGGCGCGCCGCCGCGCACCAGGGCGCCCTTCGCGGTCGTGCCGCCCATATCGAAAGACAGCAGTTCGGGCAGGTCCAAAGTTCGGCCGTGCAGGGCGGACATCAGGACACCGGCCGCCGGTCCGGATTCGAGCATGCGCACGGGGAACTGCCGTGCCGCGTCCGGCGCCAGGACGCCGCCGCTCGACGTCATGATGAACAGCTTGCCGCTGAAGCCCTGCGCCGCCAGGCCGCTTTCCAGCCGGCCGAGATAGCGGTCGAACATCGGTTGCGTGTAGGCATTGATGCAGGCCGTGGTCCAGCGCTCATACTCGCGCATCGTTGGTACCACATCCGCGGATGCGGTGACGTAGAGGTCGGGGAACTCGGCCCGCGCCAATTCGGCGACCGCCTGCTCATGCGTCGGGTTGGCATAGGCATGCAGGAAGCAGACAGCCAGCGCTTCTATCGCTTCGGTCTCGATCAGCTCTGCGATGGCCGCGCGCGCTTTATCTTCATTGAGCGTTGTTGCAACGCTGCCATCGAAGGTGACCCGCTCGGCGATTTCGCGCCGCGCCGGCCGCGCGACGAGGGCCGACGGGAAGACTAGGCGCAGGTCGAACAGGTCGTAGCGCTGTTCCAGCCGCATGTCGGGGATATCCATGAACCCCTCGGTGACCAGCATGCCGGTCTTGGCGCCGCGCCGTTCGATGACGGCGTTGGTGACCAAGGTGGTGCCATGGGCGATCACCTCGATCTGGTCCATCGCGACATCGTTGCGGTCGAGCAGCGCCGCGATGCCCTGCAACACCGAGAGGGACGGGTCGGTGGGCGTGGTCAGCTGCTTATGTATGGCCATCGTGCCGCCATCCGCGCCGTAAAGCGCGAAGTCGGTGAAAGTGCCGCCGATATCGACGCCGATCCGATAGCTCATGGGGTGGTCCTTGCGTGTACGCGGTGTTTTCCGGGACGGTCCGATAACGCATTATAGCTGGGATGCGCGTCAAGGCATCGGCGTACAGGCAGTAGGGTCTAGCATGGCAAAAGCGTTCGACAATATTCGCGTAGCGGATTTCTCCCAGGTCCTGGCAGGCCCGTTCGCGACGCAGCAACTGGCGCTTTTGGGCGCAGACGTGATCAAGGTGGAAGTGCGGGGCGCGGGCGATCAGGCGCGTGGCATGCTGGCCTCCGGCTGGTATCAGGAAAACCGCATGGCGCCGCTCTATCTCAGCGTCAATGCGGGCAAACGCTCGATGACTCTCGACCTCAAGCACGAGCGGGCGAAGGATATCGTGCATCGTCTGGTCAAGGAGTCCGACGTCTTCATCCAGAATTTCAAGGGCGGCGTGATCGACCGGCTCGGCTTCGGGTATGAGGCGATCAAGGAGATCAATCCGTCGATCGTCTACTGTTCGATTTCCGGTTACGGCCAGGAAGGGCCGAAGGCGGGGGCGGCAGCCTATGACAGCGCGATTCAGGCGGCGTCCGGCATGATCACGACGACTGGCTATCCCGAAAACGGCCCGACGCGCGTTGGATTCACCGTGGTCGACATGACGACGGGAATCACCGCTGCCTACGCGATCGCATCCGCGCTTTTCCGCCGGCAGGTGACCGGGGAGGGCCAATATCTTGATGTCGCCATGCTGGACAGCGCGCTTACGCAACTGGGGCCGCTGGTCGCCAATTACACCGTTGCGGGTGAGGCGCCTAAGCTCAACGGGAACGCATCGCTCACCGGCCTGGCCTCGGCAGAGCAGTATGCGTGCAAGGAAGGGTATGTCCTGCTCGCCGTGCTGCTCGACAATCAGGTGGCCGCCCTGTTCGAGGTGCTGGGCCGGCCGGAACTGGTCAAGGAACCGCGCTTTGCCACGCACGAGGCACGGCTTGGCTGCTATCAGGAGTTTCGCGCATTGCTTGAGGATCTGTTCATGGCCGATACGGCGGCCAATTGGGTGCGCAAGCTGGCGGCAGTAGTTGCGCAGGCCTCGTAAC
>JAPPPC010000106.1:0-2945 GCA_028817685.1 Rhodospirillaceae bacterium | reverse complement strand
GGTGCGCAAGCTGGCGGCAGGCGGTGCGCCGGCCTCGGAACTGCTCACCGTGCCGCAGGCGGTGGAGCAACCGCAATTGCAGCACCGCAACGTGATCATGGATTTGCCGCCGCCGGCAGGGTTCGACAGTCCGATCCGCACTGTGGGCGCAGGCTTTCAATCGCCGGCTGATACGCCGGGCACGGATGTCCCGCCGCCGGGGATTGGCGAGCATACGGACGAAATCTTGGCGGAGCTGGGCTATGACGCGGAGACGATTGCGTCTCTGCGGTCGGATGAAGCGGTGTAACCGAAGGGGTTAGTTCACCGGGATCGCGATCCCGTCCGATTCCGCGCAGGCCGCCGCCGTGGTGCGGAACTCGATACCTTTAACGGTGCAATAGACCTGCGCGTATTTCGGGTCGTTGTCGTACGGGTTGACGCTCTTGTCGCCGTCTTTTTTCTTGATCAGATAATAGGCTTCGGCAGGCGTCCGCGCCTTGTCCAGCACTTCCATCGTGTTGCAGCCTCCCAGCAGAAGCAGACAGGCCAGCCAAATGCGCATGAATAAACCCTTTTTGATCCAGACCGCGAAGCGGGTCAGCCCTGCGGCTTGCCCTTCTCGGCGACGCAGGTCGCTTCGGTCGACCAATATTGCATGTCGCCGCGCGCGCAATAGACCGTCCGGTAATCCGGATCGAAGTCGTAAGGGTTCTTGCCGACAGCCTTGTCACTCATCTGTCCGCTGCCCTTCTTGATCATGTAGAAGGCTTCCGGCGCACTTCGCGCGCCTTCATAGATATCAAGGCTTCCGCAGCCGCCCAGTGCGAGCATTAAAACAATGGCAAAATATCGCATATTCACCTCCTGCGCCGCCGATAGCCGGCCCGATCGACGGATTCGACGCTATTTCTAACCGAGTCGCAGCGACTTAGCTAGCCTCCGCGTGCTGAGAGAAGCGTGGCATGACGTCTTCGGCGAGAGACCGGATCGAATTGCGCCATAAATCCGCATCGTCCCAGTCATGTCCCGTCGATACGAGCGTGCCGAAATGGCCGACCTCGTCGCGAAAGGCGATCAGCTTGTCGAGGACCGTATCGGCGCTGCCGGCGATCACCATCGTCTCCAGCGCCTGATCGACCTCGGCTTCGATTTCCGCTTTCGCCGCGTCGTCTGGTTCGCCGGGCTTGCCGCGCATCTTTGCCAGCGTAAAGAGATAGCGGAAATAGAAGCGGAACATGCCGTCGGGCGCGTGAACGTAGTCGTGCGCCTGTTCGTCCGACTCCGCGACCAGGATGCTGCGCGCGACGCGCCAGCGATTACGGTCCGCTTTGATGCCCAGCTTGTCGCAGACTTCCTCGAAGCCGAGCCATTGCGAGCGGACGAAGTCGCTCGGGATAAAGTTGCCGGCAATCGGAATCCAATTACGGCTCGCGGCCAGTTCAGACGCGGCGGAACGGGGGCTGCGCATGGCGTAGGCGATAGGCGGAAAGGGTTTTTGCAGCGGCTTGCCCATGGAACCGACACCAAGGTCGGGGATCACCGCGTCGGTGATCGACAGGTCCCAGTACTCACCCTTGAACTCGTAGGGCGGGTCGTGGGTCCAGATATATTCCATGATATCGATCGCCTCGACCATCATGCGGCCGCGCTCGTCGCCATCCAGGTGGTCGAACAGTTCGGCGTCACAGGACAGGCCGCCCGGTCCGATCCCGAACAGAACGCGCCCGTTACTCATTTGGTCGAGCATTGCGACTTCGCCGGCGACATGGGCCGGATGGCGGTGCGGTAGGTTGATCACGCCGGTGCCGAGCTTGATCTGTTCCGTTTCGCCGATCACGGAGGCCAGGAACATGAGCGGATAGATGATCGGCTCACCCTTGCTGGCGACATGTTCACCGATCCAGACCTCCGAATAGCCGAGCTTGTCGGCCATGATGATCATCTCCCGGTCTTCCTGCAGGACGGTCTGCCAGTCCCGGTCCGGGTGATGCAGGGGCATGGCGAAGATTCCGAGTTCCATCGGCGTGCGCTCCTCATTCGGCTCGTGATGCGGGCGTATCCTCTTGCATGGTGCCGGACGAGACAAGAGACTGGCTGCGAAAGGAGAATTTCATGGTCGATCGGGTTGCAGGAAAAGTGGCGCTGGTGACGGGCGGGGCGTCCGGATTGGGGCGCGAGTCGGCGATGCTGTTCGCGGCGGAAGGCGCACGAGTGGCGATCACCGACATCAATGAGGAAGGCGGCCGCGCGGTGGCCGAGGA
Source organism: Rhodospirillaceae bacterium (assembly GCA_028817685.1). Taxonomy (GTDB): domain Bacteria; phylum Pseudomonadota; class Alphaproteobacteria; order UBA8366. The sequence continues at coordinate 702 of JAPPPC010000106.1, read as the reverse complement.
GATCGGCGAGGCGGCGATATTCCTGCCCCATGACGTCACGAATGAAGCGCAGTGGATTGAGACGGTCAGGCAGACCGTGTCGGTGTTCGGTGGCCTGCATATTCTGGTCCACAGTGCGGGGATCGGGCTGACCAAGACGGTCGAGGAAATCGAACTGGAAGAATGGCACCGGGTGCACGCCATCGATCTCGACTCAGTGTTCCTCGGCTGCAAGCACGCCATCCCGGAAATGGCGAAAAGCGGTGGCGGGTCCATCGTGAATATCTCGTCGGTGGCGGGAATCATCGCGGGCGCCAATATGGCGGCGTACAATTCCGCCAAGGCGGCCGTGCGGCATCTCAGTAAATCGGTTGCATTGCACTGCGCGCGCAAGGGCTACAACATCCGGTCGAACTCAATTCACCCGGCTTTCATCGACACGCCTATCCTCGATCGTCACAAGGCCAAGTACGGCGCCGAAGTGGCCCTCGGCAAGTTCGCGCGTCAGATCCCGCTTGGACGGGTTGGCCAGCCGCGTGAGGTCGCGAATGCGATCCTGTTCCTCGCGTCGGACGAATCCAGTTTCATCACCGGGACCGAACTCGTCATCGATGGCGGTATCAGCGCGATGTAGCAAAAAAAATCCTCCCGGCTGCGAGAGGGAGGGGAGGAGGAGGGGAAGGTCAGAGCCGGGAGGATGTTGAGGAAGCCTCATACGGAGGT
>JAPPPC010000215.1 GCA_028817685.1 Rhodospirillaceae bacterium | reverse complement strand
ATCACAACGCGCTCGTGTCAGTGGCCCTCGCACCGGCGTTCGCCAAACAGCTCGCGTCGGAGGGCCTGTCCAAGGCGGATGTGAAACGGCGGCTGTGGGAAACCGGCCGGCTCGATACGGAGATGTGGCGCCGCTCCTGGCTGCACAAAGATCTGGCCGAGGCGAACCAATGGCCGGATTGGGTCGTCGAAGCGGCCGAGAGCGGATCGATCCCGGCGGTGCAGAGCCCGGACGACATCACCCTGTTCGTCGCCGGCGGCACCATCCCGATCGCGCAGCACGTCTATTTTCCAAGCTGGGGGTTCCCGCCCTGCCGCATCGTGAAGCCGATTGCCTTGCCGGCCGATTGGGATAGTCTGCGGCAACACGACCAGGAAAGCGCTTAAACCATGGCCAACAGTTTCGACCTCATCGTCATCGGCGCCGGGATCACCGGCCTCACCGCCGCGCGCTGCGCCGTCGACCGCGGCAAGTCCGTCGCCCTGTTCGAGGCGGAACTGATGGGTGGGCTGGTCGTGAATGTGGGCAAGCTGGACGGCTACCCGACGACCGCGGACGTCTCCGGCATCGAGCTGGCGATGACCTTGGCCGAACAATGCATGACAAATGGGGTGCAGATCACCGAGGAGCCGGTCGAAAGCGTCGCGATCGACGGCGAGAACAAGGTGGTGAAGACCGCGTCCGGCGAGTACCGCGCGCCGAAACTCATCGTCGCCAGTGGCGCATCCTTGAAGAAACTCGGCGTGCCCGGCGAAGAGTCGCTGTATGGCCGCGGAGTCTCGCAATGCGCCTTTTGCGACGGCGCGATGTTCATGGGGCAGGAGGTCGTCGTGGTCGGCGGCGGCGACGCGGCGCTGCAGGAAGCGCTGCATCTGGCCGAACATTGCAGCAAGATCACCATGGTGGTGCGCGGTAACCGCCTGCGCGCCCGGCAGACCTATGTGGCGCAGGCCGCCGATGACCCGAAATTCGCCTTCCGCTGGAACACGGTCGTCGAAGCGATCGAGGGTGACGACGGCGTCGAAGGCGTCACATTGCGCGACACCAAGAAGGACACGACGGAAAGCCTCGCCTGCACCGGCGTCTTCGTCTTCGTCGGGCTGGCGCCGAACACAGGCTATCTGCCGGATGACGTCGCTCGCGATGAGACCGGTGCGGTTACCGTCGACGCGGCGCTGCAATCCTCAATCCCCGGCCTCTACGCCGCCGGCGCTGCCCGGTCCGGCTATCCGGGCCAGATCGCCAACGCGGTCGGCGAGGGGACGGCGGCGGCAATTGCGGCGCTGGGATAGCTGCCTGACTAGAGGTCTGATGCGTTCCGTCGCTCTGTGAGCACCGTCTCGATAACCCCTTTCCAATCCCCCGCCGTCTGTTGACGGAATAACCGCATCGTGGGGTACCACGGCGTATCTTCCCGCCCCAACAGCCAGCGCCAGTCCGGTGCGTGCGGCAGTAGGGTCCAGACCGGTTTGCCGAGAGCGCCGGCGAGGTGGGCAAGGGAAGTGTCGACGGTGATGATCAGATCGAGATGTTTCAGGATTGCGGCGGTTTCGGCGAAACAGGTGAGGTCGGGGCCGAGATCGGCTTCGAGTTGATTCCCGAGCGCCGGGTCGAGCGGCCGGGTCGTGGTGTCCTTTTGCAGTCTGTAGAGTCAGACGCTGTCGATATCGGCGAGAGGGGTGAGCAGAGTGCTGTCTATCGAACGTTGCGCATCCTGCAGGTGGGTCGGGCGGCCGGCCCAGCAGAGGCCGACCTTGAAGCCGGGGCCCGACAGGCGGTCCCGCCAGGCCTCGATCCGGTTCGGTGGGGCGGCGATGTAGGGGATGCCGGCGGGGATCGTGTCGGCCGTTGCGCCGAAGAGGCGACCGAGGCTCATCAGGTGTACATGACAATCGAAGCGGTCCTCCGAAACCAGCCCGTCATCGCTTGCGATTAGGGTCGTGCGGTCCGCCAGCGGTGCGAAGATTTCGAGCAGGTCCGCGGGCGCTTCGAACAGGATCTCCCCGCCGAAACGTTGTAGCAGCGGGACGAAGCGCGCGAACTGGATCATGTCGCCATAGCCCTGTTCAGCGACGACCAGCAGGCGTCTGCCGTTGAGCGGGTCGCCGGTCCAGCGTGGCGTGGCGTAGTGCCGATGGCCGAGGGCCGGCACATCGAGCCGGGCCTCGTAGTCCGCCCATCCCGCCGCGAAGTTTCCGGCCAGCAGCAGCGCGAGGCCGCGATGGTAGCGCGACAGGGCCGGGTCTTCGGCCAGGTTAGCGGCGGTCCGAAAGCTATTCGCTGCCTCGACGAGCTCCAACAGTTCGTATTGTGCCTTGCCCAACCCGTCCCAGGCGCTAGCAATTGTCGGGTCCTCGTTGATCGCGCGGTTGAAGCTGCGGCGGGCCTGCGCTGGGTCACCCAACCCCAGCAGGGCTGAGCCGCGGTTGATCAGGGCGGCGATACTGCGTGGGTCTTCTTCGAGTGTCCTGCCGCATAGTGCTAGCGCCGCCTCGAAGTCCCGCGCGTCGATCCGTGCGGCGGCTTGTCGAACCAGGTCGTCCGTAGTCACCGCATGACGTCGCGGATCGCGTTGGCGATGCGGTCGATGGAGGGGATGACCTCACCCTCCAGCCCGTCATTGTAGGGCATCGGAACGGCGCGGGCGCCGACCCGTTGGATCGGAGCGTCGAGATAGTCGAACGCTTTCTCCACGACCAAAGCCGAGACCTCGGCGCCGAAGCCGCCCTTCTGCCAGGCCTCGTGCACGATGACCAGTCGGTTGGTCTTGCGGACCGACTCGAGGATTGTCTCCTCGTCGAGGGGCCGCAGGGTGCGCGGATCGACCACCTCCACATCGATGCCCTCGCGCGCCAGCTGGGTCGCGGCGGTGAGCGCCCGCGGCACCATGGCCATGGTCGCCAGCACGGTCACGTCGGCGCCCTCGCGCTTCACGTCGGCCTTGCCGATCGGTATGGCGTAAAGCTCCTCTGGCACCGGGCCGCCCGCGCCGACATAGGAGAGTTTGGTCTCCAGGAAGATGACCGGGTTGTCGTCGCGGATCGCTGAGACCAGCAGGCCTTTCGCGTCATACGGCGTCGACGGTGCGACGACGACCAGGCCCGGCACATGGGTGAACCAGGCTTCCAGGCTCTGGCTGTGCTGCGCCGCCATGCGAATGCCGCCGCCCTGCGGGCCGCGCACGACCAACGGTACCGTTGGCCCGCCGCCCAGCATGTAACGGAATTTGGCCGCCTGATTGACCAGCATGTCCATGGTCAGCGCGATGAAGTCGAAGATCTGGATCTCGACCACAGGCCGCATGCCGGCGATCGCTGCGCCGACCCCGCAACCGACAAATGTCGCTTCGGAGATCGGCGTGTCCCGGACCCGCTCCTCGCCGAACTTGTCGATCAACCCCTTGGTCACGGTGAAGATGCCGCCGGTCTCGCCGACATCCTCGCCCATCACGAAGACGCTGTCGTCGCGCGCCATCTCCTGCGCCAGCGCCTCGTTCAGCGCTTCGGGAAAGCTGAGTTCGCGGTCCGTGTTCGGGCCCGGTTCGGTATAGGTCGCGTGCGGTGAATAAACGGCCGCTTCCATCATCGCGACATTCGGCTCCGGGCTGTCCTTGCCGTAGGCGACGGCCTCCTCGAGTTCGGTTTCGACCGCCTTGCCGATTTCGTTGAGCCGCTTGCGGGTCGCGACCTTGTTGTCGATCAGTGCCTTTTCAATGACCTTCATGGGATCGCGGGCGATCCACTCCTCGAGTTCCTTCTCAGGTCGCGGATCGTTGAGGTTGGCGCGTAGCGAATGCTGGCCCCAGCGATAGGTCAGGCATTCGATCAGGGTCGGGCCTTCGCCAGCCCGCGCCCGCGCGACCGCTTCCTCGACGACGTTGTAGACCTCCTCCGGATCATTACCGTCGATGGTCACGCCCGGCACCTGATAACCGATTGCCAGGTCGGAGATCTGCGCCGACGAGGTGGTGCGTTTGTA
>JAPPPC010000047.1:3056-3993 GCA_028817685.1 Rhodospirillaceae bacterium | reverse complement strand
GTTGTCACACAGCGCGATTTCGAAGCGCGGTTCGGTGCGATGCCGGTTGGCCCCAGTACGCCCCACTTCGCCGCCTTTCAAATTCAGGTCGCCGATCTCAGCGCTACGGAAGCATTGCTGACGGGAAATGATGTCCCGTTCCGCAAAGCTGAGAACGCCTTGCAAATCGGCCCGGAAACCGCGTTCGGCTGCGTCTTGGAATTCGTGCCCGAGGGATGAGTTTCCACATCCGATGAGCAGCTACGAGGATTACGGGAGAGTGTCGCGGTCCTACGACCGGACCCGCCGCCCGGTCGGGCTGCCATTGGTTCGCGAGGGGTTGATGCGGTGCGGTACCCCGCCGGACTCGCTGAACTTGGTTGACGCGGGGTGCGGGACCGGCGCCTACACCGAAGCGCTCAGCGGCGATATTCCGAACATCATCGCTCTGGATTTCAGTGCCGGCATGTTGGATGCGGCGCGCACCAAATGCCGAGACCTGCCGACCCGGTTCCTGCGTGCCTCGATTCAGGCAGTCCCGCTAGAGGATGGCGCCGCCGATGGCATCCTCAATAATTTGGTCCTGCACCATCTGCCAAACGACGGCGGCTTTGCGGCGCAGCGTCAGGCCTTTTCGGAATTCGCACGCATCTTGCGGCCGGGCGGCGCGCTGGTCATCGGAGTCTGCACGCGTGAACAGCTGCGCGATGGCTTCTGGTTCACGCGACTCATCCCAAATGCCATCGACGCGTGCTGCGCGGTAACGGCGCCGCTCGTGCGACAGGTCGCGATGCTGGAAGACGCAGGCTTCTCCGTCGAGAAACCCGCAGTTCCCTGGGACGACATTCTGCAGGGTGACGCCTATTTCGACCGGCTCGGGCCGCTCGACGCGGCCTGGCGCGACGGCGACTCGGTCTGGTCTCTCGCGCCGCCGGAGGAGCTGGAAGCGGCAATCACC
>JAPPPC010000047.1:0-3046 GCA_028817685.1 Rhodospirillaceae bacterium | reverse complement strand
GCAATCACCCGTGTCCGGACGATGGAAGAAGCGGGAAGCTTGGCCGCCTGGGTCAGCGAGCACGAAGCGCAGCGGCTCAACACCGGCCAGATTACCTATCTTCGGGCGATCCGGCGCTAACTGTCATGGGGAGGAGTTCGATATGGAAGCGATGATGGCCAGCCTGGGATCGGGTCTTCCGATACTGATCCTGCATTTCGCGGTAACCCTGTCGATCTTGATCGCCGGCGTCGTCATCTATGAATGGATCACGCCTTATCCCGAGCTCAAACTGGTACGCGAGGGCAACAATGCGGCGGCCATTGCCCTGTCGGGCGCCATCCTCAGCCTCGCCATACCGCTCGCCTTCAGCATGGCGGTGAGCGTCAGCGTGCTCGATATACTGGTCTGGGGCGGGGTCACTGTCGTGATTCTGCTCGTCGTTTATCGGATTATCGACTTTCTGCTGAAGGATCTACCCGCCCGCATCGAGAACGGCGAGATCGGCGCGGCGATCCTGTTGTCGTCGGTGAAGCTTGCCGTCGCCGCCATAACCGCGGCGGCCGTGTCCGGATAGCGCCTTGCTTAGTTTCCGCAAAGGCTGGTTGATCCTGCTCCTGGTCGTCGCATTTCAGGTCGCCAGCAATTTTTTCGAGGGTGACCAGGACAGCCCGGCCATTCGGCGGCCCCCCGTGGCGCAACCCCTCCCGCAGGCACGCCGACCGCATGCGGCCGGCCCTGTTCTGCCCAAGGCGTCACGGCGCGACCCGCTCTTCACGATCGAAACAGGCGAGAAGGCCAACAGCACCGGCACCGCCTTCGCAATCCGCGACGACGGCATTTGGATAACCGCCCGCCATGTCATCGATGGATGCGACAAGGTGGGGCTGATCGTTTCGCCACGCCGCGCCGTCAAAGTCTCCCGCATCTTGCCGCATCCGCGAGCGGACATGGCGATGCTCTGGACCCGCCGCACCGCGCCGCCGCTTGCGATTTCCAACGATACGCTGCGCGTCCGCCAGGAAGGATTCCACTTCGGCTTCCCGCAAGCCAAGCCTGGCCAGGTCACCTCTTCGTTGCTGGGACGGCGCAACATGCGCACGACTGGACGCTACCGTCACACCGAACCAGTCGTCGCCTGGGCGGAGCGGCGGCGCGTCCCGTCGACGGATAGTCTCGGCGGTATCAGCGGCGGACCGGCGCTCAATGCCAATGGCGAGATCGTCGGCGTCACGGTAGCGTCGAGCAAGCGCCGCGGCCGCGTCTTCACGACGGCACCGATTTCCATGGACCAACTGCTGTCTCAGGCGAACGTGAAGCCTGCCGGCCGCCCGTCGGCCGGATTGAACACCGGGCCCGCCGATAGCAATTTCATCGACTACGGTTCAGCCCTCCGTCGGCAACTGACGGTGGCGCAGGTGATCTGCCGCGTCGAGGGCGGCGGCCGCAAACGCGGGCGGCGGCTCTAGATCAGATCAAGTTCAGATGGAACCATTCCCGGTTTCATCTGAACTTGTGAATCTGATCTATTTTCAAACAGATCGAGCGGATTCACGCATTTCGTTGGATCGCGTAACCGATTCCAACAAAATACGATCCGCTCTAGCGGCTAAACGTCAATCAGCAGACGCTGCGGATCTTCCAGGCATTCCTTCATGCGGACCAGGAAGGTGACCGCTTCGCGCCCGTCGATGATGCGGTGATCATAGGAAAGCGCGAGATACATCATGTCGCAGACCTTGATCTCGTCGCCGACCACCATCGGCCGCTTCTGGATTTTATGCATGCCGAGGATGCCCGACTGCGGCGGGTTGAGGATCGGCATCGACAGCAGCGACCCGAACACGCCGCCATTGGATATCGTGAAGGTGCCGCCGGTCATCTCGGCGATGGTCAGCTTGCCGTCGCGGGCACGACGACCGAAATCGGCGATCGTGCCTTCGATCTCTGCGAAGCTCATCGCATCCGCATCGCGCAGCACCGGCACAACGAGGCCCTGCGGCGTGCCGACCGCGACGCCGATATCGTAGTAATTCTTATAGATCAGCTGGTCGCCATAGATCTCCGCATTGACCGCCGGAATTTCCTTCAACGCGATGATCGCCGCCTTGACGAAGAAGGACAGGAAACCGAGGCGGACATTGTGCTTCTTCTCGAACTTGTCGCGATATTCCGCCCGCAGCTTGATCAGCGCACCCATATCGACCTCATTGAAGGTCGACAGCATGGCAGCATTGTTCTGCGCTTCCTTCAGGCGCTGAGCGATGCGCTGACGCAGCCGGGACATACGGACTACTTCTTCGCCGCGCGGATCGGCGGCCCGCTCCGGCAGTTCGGAAGCCGGGGCAATCGCCGCCGGCGGTGCCGCCACAGGCGCCGCCGGTTTCGCCGGCGCGGCGGGCTTGCTCTCCAGATACGCGAGGACATCCGCCTTCACCAGCCGGCCTTTCGGCCCGGTGCCCGTGATCTGCCTGGGATCGAGATTATGCTCCTCGACAAGCTTCCGTACGGCCGGGGACAGGGCAGGCGCAGCGCCAGACGCGGCAGGTGCGGGCGCCGGCGCAGGCGCCGGGGCAGCGGCCGGTTTCGGCGCTGGTGCCGGTTCCGGGGCAGCTTTCTCTTCCGCGGCCGGCTTCGCTTCCGCCTTCGGCGCGGCTTCACCTTCGGCGATGCTGCCAAGAATCGCGCCGACTTCAACATTGACGCCGTCGGCGGCGAGGATTTCAGTCAGCACACCGGCCGATGGGGCCGGCACTTCGACTGTTACTTTGTCGGTCTCGAGCTCCAGGATCGGCTCGTCCGCATCGACGGAATCGCCGATTTGCTTGAACCATTGCGATACCGTGGCCTCGGTGATCGATTCACCGAGCGTCGGAACCGTAATCTCGATTGTCATCTATAGACCTTTCGATCCGCGTGTTGGCTATTCGGTTATTTGGCTTTGCGCTTGCGACTGGCACGGCGCGCCTTCGGTTTCGGCGGCAGGGTGAGCGCCTCATCGACGAGCTTCGCCTGTTCTTCCAGATGCCGCTGCATGATTCCCGTAGCGGGGGCCGCGGCATCTGGA
>JAPPPC010000612.1 GCA_028817685.1 Rhodospirillaceae bacterium | reverse complement strand
CGGCAGAGGATTACAAGATCAGCCCGACCGTATCGCGCGCGATGGACCGTATTTTCATCCTGCACGCTGATCACGAGCAGAACGCTTCGACGTCGACGGTGCGTATGGCCGGCTCGTCGGGCGCCAATCCCTTCGCTTGTATTGCCGCCGGTATCGCTTCGCTGTGGGGTCCGGCGCATGGCGGTGCCAACGAAGCGGTTCTCGAAACGTTGAGCGAAATCGGTTCCGTCGACCGGGTCGGCGAAATGATCGCCCGGGCGAAGGACAAGGACGATCCGTTCCGTCTGATGGGCTTCGGCCACCGGGTCTACAAGAACCACGACCCGCGTGCACGCGTGCTCATGAAGAGCGCCCATGAAGTGCTGGGCGAACTCGGCATCGAAAACGATCCGTTGCTTGAAATCGCCATGGAATTGGAAAAAGTCGCGCTGGAGGACGAGTACTTCATTCAGCGCAAACTGTTCCCGAATGTCGATTTCTATTCAGGCATCATCCTGAAGGCATTGGGCTTCCCGACCTCGATGTTCACCGTCCTGTTCGCCCTCGCGCGGACGGTGGGGTGGATCGCACAGTGGAAAGAGATGATCGAGGACCCGTCGCAAAAGATCGGCCGGCCTCGCCAGCTCTATACCGGCTACACCAGCCGGCCCTATGTCCCCCGGGACAAGCGGTAAAACCAATTGAAACGGCGCCCTCGGGCGCCGTTTTTTCTTCCGGTCAGGGCTCTAGCCCTTATCGATAATTTCCAGCACGGCAGCCGCGGCCCGCTCACTGGGCGGCGGCCCGCCCAATCCCATTGCCTCCAGTGCCGGACGCATTGCCGCAACTTGCGCGGCACCGCCGCCCTCGAGCAATTCGCTCACGTGATCGAAGAGCACATCCGGCTCGCATCGGGCCTGTATGCACTCCGGAACGACCTCCCTATCCAACGTAAGATTGATCAGGTTGGCGTAAGGGACTTGCACCAATATCGATGCTAACCAATAGGTTACCGCCGTTACCTTATACGCCACGACATAAGGCACCTGTGCCATCGAGAGTTCCAACGTCACCGTACCCGAGGCCGCCAAGCCCACATCGCAGGCGGCCATCGCTGAAAACTTTTCGTCGCGGTCTTCGACAATGACTGTCCGAAGCGGCAGATCCGCGAACGCTGTCTTAACAGTTTCAGCAACATTCGGGACCGTTGGAACAACGGCGGTAAGGCCGGGATACTTGCCTTCAAGCCGGAGCAAGGTTTCCGCGAACGGCTCGGCAAGACGCGAGACTTCGCCTTGGCGGCTGCCCGGGAGAACGCAAATTGCCGGCGCCGCGGCATCGATATCGTGACGCACCCGAAATCCTGCACCATCGGCCTGCTGGATCTCACTCTCGACAACGGGATGGCCGACGAAGCGGCAATCCACATTGCGCTGCGCGAACCAATCCGGTTCGAATGGCAGCAGTGCCAACAGGTGATCGAAATGCCGACGGAATTTATGAACACGCCAAGGACGCCACGCCCATAGCTGAGGCGCGACGTAATGAATTCGCGGAATATCATCGGATTGGATACGCTTCGCCACACCGTGAGCAAAGGCAGGCGCGTCTATCGTCACCACCGCATCGGGCTGCAATGCATCGATCGCCGCCGCCGTCTCACGCATCCGGCCGAACAGTTTGCGGGCATGGGGCAAAATTTCGACGATCCCCATGACGGAGAGTTCCGACATGGGGAATTGGCTTTTCAAGCCCTGCGCCTCCATCGCCGGTCCGCCGACGCCGTGGAACGCGACAGCGTCACCGGTCGCCGCTTTCAATGCGGCCATCAGGCGGCCCCCCAAAACATCGCCGGAAGGCTCACCCGCAACGAGAAATATTACCAGTGGATCGCGGTTCACGACGATGCGGACAGGCCGATCACGAACAATCCCGCCGCATCGGCCGCTTCGATGACCGCGTCACTCGCGATAACCAGCGTAAGCCCTGCTTCTATGGCGATCCCGCGCAGACCTGCTTCCTTCGCGCGCGCAACGGTATCGGTCCCGATCGTTGGCAGGTCGGCCCGCTTCTCCTGCCCTGGCTTGCTGAGTTTCACCAGAACGCCCCCGGGCCCTTCGCGGCGCAGCCCGATACAGCGCTGCAATAAGGCGTCTGTCCCCTCGACCGCCTCGACACCCAATACGATGCCGTCCTGCACGATCGCAGCTTGTCCGACGTCGGCAGCGCCCAGCGCGCGCACGACTTCCACACCGCGCCTTATATCCCGTTCGGCCTCGGCGTCCGGGACATGCGTACCCAGCGTCCCTTCCGGTGCCGTGATTCCGCCCAGCACATCGTCTACGCCGACGACCCGAAACCCTTCATCCTCTTCCAACATACGGATTACTCCGCGCAACAGGCTATCGTCGCCCATCGCTTTGCCCCCAGCTTTGGCGAAAAACTTAAGGGCGGTCGCATCGGGGCGCAAATCCATGAGCGAGGGACGGCGCACGGGTCCCGCAAGAACAAGGTCCTCGGCACCGGCGTCCCGAAGGCATTTTAAGGCCTTGCCCGCCGCCCCCAGGCGGACCCAAGCATGCTCGACACCCTGCGTGGTCTCCGCATCGGTATACCCTTCGAAAGCAAGCACAAAGACTGGGCGCTCTTGCGTATGGCAGGCCGCCACGAGCAGCCTCGGCAGAACGCCGCCACCAGCCAGTATCCCTAGCTTTCTGGTCACTGTCCTAACGCGGTTGAGTTAATCCACGGGACGAGTCGGCGCGCATGAAATCAACAATTTCCAGGATTTCGGCATTGTCGCCGAAAAGACCCGCGACATCGTCAATGCGCTCCTGGAGCGTACCCTCTTCCGCAAACAACATCCGGTATGCGGTTCGCAAATTGTGGATCTCATCCTTGGCAAAATTGCGCCGCTTCAGGCCAATTACATTGAGGCCGCTAAGCCGAGCACGGTCTCCCATAACAGATCCATACGGAATGACATCGTTCTCGACACCGGACATACCGCCCACGATGGCGTGCCGGCCGATCCGTACGAACTGATGGACCGCTGACAGTCCGCCCAGTATCGCGTAGTCGCCGACCACCACATGTCCGGCAAGCGTCGCGTTATTGGCCATGACGATATGGTCACCCATCAGGCAATCATGCGCCACATGCGAGCCGACCATGAACAAACAATCGTCACCAACCCGTGTGATCATGCCACCTTCGGACGTACCTGGGTTCATGGTCACATGCTCCCGAATGCGGTTACGCTCGCCGATAATCAGTTCCGAGTGCTCACCCGAATACTTCAGGTCTTGCGGCGGCAAACCGATCGATGCGAAGGGGTAGATCTCCGTCTCTGCGCCGATCCGCGTCAACCCACCCACGACGACGTGAGAATGCAAGCGAACGCTATCGCCAAGCGTTACCCCTGCTTCCACGACGCAATACGGCCCAATGACGACCCCATCGCCGACCTTGGCTTCAGAATCGACGATCGCAGTCGGATGAATATCGGTCATTCACTCATCCATGATCATGGCGGCGAAGGTCGCTTCGGCACACAGCACGTCATTCACTTTCGCTTCGCCGGTAAATCGCCAAACATTGCCGCGCATTCGATCCTTAGTCACATGCACATGCAGAACATCACCAGGGACGACTGGCTTGCGAAAGCGCGCCTTGTCGACGGACATGAAGTACACCAACTTGCCTTCCGCCTCTGGACCAAGCGTATGGACCACCAAAACCGCCGCTGTCTGCGCCATCGCTTCGATGATCAAAACACCTGGCATCACCGGCTTCGAAGGGAAATGCCCTTGGAAATGCGGCTCGGCTATAGAAACATTCTTTATTCCGACCGCACTCTCATTGTCGACGACATCCGCGACCCGGTCGATCATAAGAAAGGGATATCGATGCGGTATCATCCGCATTATCGCGTTGATATCGATATCCCCTGCCCTCTCCGCGTGGTCATCCATTCCTACGCGCCCTGTTTCTTGGGTAGTTTTTCGATCGCCGCTATCT
>JAPPPC010000009.1 GCA_028817685.1 Rhodospirillaceae bacterium | reverse complement strand
CCACGATATCGCCATCTTCAAGGTCGGTGAAGACGCTGCCGCGCCGGAGCGCAATCAGGTCGGGCTCGCCCATGTCGCCATGATCGCGGACAGCTTCGAGACCGTTCAGTCGATGTACCGGAAGCTTAAGGACAGCGGCGTGGAGGGAATCCGCACCGCCGATCACGGGGTCACCAAAAGCGTCTATTTCAAAGACCCGGAAGGCAACGAGTTGGAAATCTATTGCGAGGTTCCGGAAACGCCCTGGCAGCAGGTCGACACGATCATCAAGTCGGATCCGCTCGATCTCGACGCTGCAGATTAATCGAGCGGGTTGAATTCTCCGGTTTCCGGGTCGAGCGCCAGCAAGGTTGCGTCGGCAATATCGAAATAGGCCCCGCGCAAATTCAAGCGCCCGTCGGCGACACGCTCTTGAATCCACGGGAAGGTCATCAGATTCTCCAGCGAGTGACGAATGGAGGTATGTTCCACCGCTTGCTGCAATTCTTCCTTCGATTTGCCGCGCGCTAGTTTTAGCACCTCGTCACGGGCTGGGTTCAGCAGAGACATCCAGCTTTCGATGAAACCGGGATTTTCTTTCGGTTCATGCAGACCGGCGAGAAAGGCGTTTATACCGCCGCAGCGCGCGTGGCCCATCACCAGGATCGTTTCGACCTCAAGCCCATTGACCGCGAACTCCAGGGCAGCGCTGGTGCCGTGATAATCGCCTTCCGGCTCGTATGGTGGCACCAGGTTGGCAACATTACGGACCACGAAAATCTCACCCGGCCCGGCGCTGAAGATGACACCCGGATCGGCACGGCTGTCGCAGCAGGCGATGATCATGGTCTTTGGCGATTGGCCTGTTTCAGCCAAAGCCCGGTAGAGTTCGGCCTGCTGCGGATAGCGTTCATCGAGGAACTGTTTGTAGCCGCCGACGAGGTCCGTAATGTCACGCATCCCGTGCTCCGTTTCCTCAAATTGAAGACTTAGTCTACCCAGCGAAGCGGCGAGATGCGAACCCTTGGTGCCAGGTTAGACACATCCTTAAAAAGATTTTTTGCAGTTCCGGTGCTGCGTAATTGGCGAAGGCATTGGACTTATTAGCGTCTTCTTGAGAAGTGGCTAAATCTTGGTTGAAACCAATCTCGCTTAGGTCTAACAAAGCGCCGCGCCGCTGCACCGGCAGCGGCGCGCCAGCGACCAGGATACGGGTTATGACTTCACAGACTGACGCCGCCCAGCGGCGCTATGAGGAACTGCGCGGCCGCAACTACCGCATCGACATGACGCGCGGCAAACCGTCGCCGGAGCAAGCGGAACTGAGCAATCCGATGTTGACGATTCTGCATCCCGACGATTGCTTGGGAGAGGGTGGCGACGATTATCGGAACTACAGCCACGCGACGGGTATTCCTGAAGCAAAGCGATTATTGGGCGGCTATATGGACATGCCGTCGGATCAGATCATCGCCGCGGGCAACTCAAGCCTTCAGTTGATGCACGACGTGGTTGCCTGGGCCGTTCTGAAGGGGGTGCCGGGCGGTGATGGCCCGTGGCGGGATGGCGCAAAATTCATCTGTCCGGTACCGGGCTATGATCGGCATTTTGCGATCTGTGAGCAGCTCGGTATCGAGATGATCACGGTCGAGATGGGTGACGATGGTCCCGATATGTCAGCGGTCGAGACGCTCGTGGCGGAAGATGCTGGTATCAAGGGTATCTGGTGCGTACCGAAATACTCCAACCCGACCGGCGCGATCTACGCCGACGATACCGTCAACCGGCTCGCCGGGATGGAAACCGCAGCGCCTGACTTTCGTGTCTTCTGGGACGATGCTTATTCTGTGCATCATTTGACTGAAGCGCGTCCGGTCGTGAAGAACATCTATGAGACCTGTGTCGATGCCGGGTGCCCCAATCGGCCCTATATGTTCGCGTCGACTTCCAAAATTTCCATTCCCGGTGCCGGACTATCCGCGTTTGCCGCATCGGAAGCGAATGTCGCGGATATCGCGCGCAAGATGTCTTTTCAGACCATTGGACCGGACAAGCTGAATCAGCTGCGCCATACGCGGTTCTTCAAGGATCTCGCCGGAATTGAGTCCCAAATGGAGAAGCATGCGGCCCTTATCGGACCGAAGTTCGATGCGGTGGACGCGGCGCTGACAAAGCATTTGGGGGAACCGGTCTGGCGCATTGGCGCAAGCCCACGGGCGGTTATTTCTTCAGTGTCGATCTGCAGGATAACTGCGCAAAGGAAGTCGGCCGGTTGGCGGGTGAAGCGGGTGTGACGCTGACTCCGGCTGGCGCGACCTTTCCCTATGGAAATGATCCGCACGACCGGAACTTAAGGCTGGCGCCAACCTATCCCTCGTTCGATGAAATCGACCGCGCGATGGAGGTGTTTTGCGCGTGCGTCGAACTGGCGAGCGCCGGTAAAGGCTAGCGTACGCTTGCGAGGATCGGTATCGGGTTCTTTAGTGAGGGGGATGTGTTTGCCCAACCGGAGGTCCCGATGCCCCGTCGTACCAAAAAAACGCCCCGCTATTTCGAAGATCTGAAAATCGGCGAGTTCTGGGAGGCGCCGTCGCGCACCCATTCGGAAGCGCTGTTTTACGCCTTCCAACTGGCCAGCGGCGATAACCGGCCGCTGCATTACGACATGGAATACTGCAAGTCTTTGGGCTTGCCGGGGCTGGTTGCGCATGGGTTTCAAGTGCTGGCGCAATGTGCCCCAGGGGCGAGTGACATGTCCCGCGGCGATACCGAAATCCGCATCCTGGGTATGCTGGAGACGTCGGCGAAATTCCTGGCGCCTGTCTATTCCGGCGACACGGTTTATCCGGCGCTGGAGATCGTCGGCCTGGAGGAGCAGCGGACCACCGGCGTGATGGTGTTACGCACCACGGTGCATAATCAACGCGACGAGCTGTGCCTGGAGGGGACGTTGCGGATGCTGGTGGCCAAACGCAGCCGCGACGAGGCCGCATGAGCGGCGTGAACGCTGAAAGGGTCGGTGCGTTTCTAACATCCGCTCCCGAATTAACGCTGCCGGAAACGGTGCGTGATGCGGCGCTGCGCTGTCTGGTTGACTGGATGGGGGTGGCTATCGCGGGCAGCCATGAGCCGGTCACGCAAGCGGTTCTGCGGTATGTCGGGTACGAAAGGGCGCCGGTCCTTGGTGCCGCGGATGCGGAGAAAGCTGCGCTTGCGAATGGGACGGCGGCGCATGCGCTCGACTTCGACGACACCCACATACCCACGGACTCGCATTTCAGTGCGGTGATCTGGGCCGCGCTTTTGGCGGTGGCGCGACCTGAGGATACGGACGGCGGCCGATTGTTGCGGGCCTTCGTCGCCGGGTACGAAGTCGCCGCAAAGCTGGCCGGGCGCCGTGTGGGGTTCAGTCTGCAGTTCCGCTGGTTCCACCCCTCCGGTGTTCTGGGCCATCTCGCCGCAGCGGCTGCGGTGGCCGTCTATGAAAGGTTGGACGCCGTACAGGCGGCGCACGCCGTGGCTTTGGCCGCGACGCAGGCCGCGGGATTACGCGGAACGTTAGGCAGCATGGCAAAGCCGGTGCAGGTTGGACGCGCGGCGATGAACGGTATCGCTTGTGTCCGAATGGCCGCGGTCGGGGTCGAAGCCGGTCTCGATATCCTCGACCCGGAAGGCGGATTTGTTAACGCCTTCGTCCAGGACGGGACGGCGCAGCTGGCGGCGCTGGAAGAGGGCGAACTGGGCACTGACTGGGCGGTTCTGCGCACCTCTTTCAAACCTTATGCTTGCTTGCATGGGATTCACCCTTCGATCGATGCGGCGCGCGAGATAAAGGTCGATCCGAAGGACATTGTCGCGATACGTGTTCACGTCGCCCCGGGGGTCAAACAGGTCGCTAAATTCAGCGCGCCAGAGACGCCGCTGCAGGCGAAGTTCAGTGTCGAATATTGCGTGGCGGCTGCACTCACGGACCGGCAGCTCGGAGCGGCTGATTTTACGAAAGCGTTCTTACGAGCATCCGAGATTCAGCGG
>JAPPPC010000891.1 GCA_028817685.1 Rhodospirillaceae bacterium | reverse complement strand
GAACAGCCCAAGCTTATCGGTATTACCCATATCCTCGCTCATCGACGCGGCGAGGAATTCCACGGGATAGTTGGCTTTCAGATAAGCCGTCTGATAGGCGACCAGCGCGTAGGCGGCGGCATGCGACTTGTTGAACCCGTAGCCAGCGAATTTGGCCACCTGATCGAATACCCGGCCGGCGAGCCCCTCCTCGACATCGTTGGCGACAGCGCCATCGACAAAGTTGGCCCGCTGCGCGTCCATTTCCGCCTGGATCTTTTTGCCCATGGCGCGACGCAGCAGATCGGCGCCGCCGAGGCTGAAACCGGACAGGGTCTGCGCGATCTGCATCACCTGTTCCTGATAAATCATGATCCCGTAGGTCTCTTTCAGGATCCCTTCCAGCGATGGGTGCAGATAGTCCGGTTCCTCCTCGCCGTGCTTGCGCCTGATGTAGCTCGGGATATTGTCCATCGGACCCGGCCGGTACAGCGCCACGACGGCGATGATGTCTTCGAAGCGGTCGGGTTTCAGCTTCTTCAGCACGTCCCGCAGGCCCGAACTTTCCAGCTGAAACACACCGGTCGAATCCGCCTGGCACAACATCTCGAAAGTCTTCTTGTCGTCGAGCGGCAACTGATCGAGCGCGATGTCGATGCCCCGATCCTTCAGGCGCCTGACGGTACTGGACAGTACGGTCAGCGTCTTCAGGCCCAGAAAGTCGAATTTTACCAAGCCCGCCTGTTCGACATATTTCATGTTGAACTGGGTGACCGGCATGGTTGAGCGCGAGTCACGATAGAGCGGCACCAACTCCTGCAACGGCCGGTCGCCGATCACGACGCCCGCGGCATGGGTCGACGCGTGACGGTAAAGGCCCTCCAGCTTCAACGACATGCCGACAAGCCTGTCGACCGAAGGGTCTTCCTTGCGCATCTCCTGCAACATCGGCTCGTCGTCCAGCGCCTTTTTCAGGCTGACGGGATTGGCCGGATTGTACGGCACCAGTTTGCTGATCCGGTCGACCTGGCCGTACGGCATTTCCAGAACCCGGCCGACATCGCGCAGGACGGCGCGCGCCTCCAGCTTTCCGAATGTGATGATCTGGGCAACCCGGTCATAGCCATATTCATTCTGCACATAGCGGATCACATCATCCCGCCGGTCCTTGCAGAAATCGATGTCGAAGTCCGGCATCGACACGCGTTCGGGATTGAGAAAACGCTCGAACAGGAGATCGAAGCGCAACGGGTCGAGATCGGTAATCGTCAGCGCCCAGGCGACGACCGAGCCGGCGCCGGAACCGCGCCCCGGCCCAACCGGAATGTCCTCATTCTTGGCCCATTGAATGAAGTCGGCGACGATCAGGAAATACCCGGGGAAACCCATTTGCGCGATGACATCGAGCTCATATTGCAGCCGCTCGCGGTAGGGCTTGGCGATCGCATCCCGCTCCTCCGCGCTATGACCATCCTCGTAGACCTGCCGCTGCAGCCGATCCTCCAGCCCTTCGGCCGACATCTCGCGCAGGACTTCTTCCTCGCCCCTGCCCTGCAATTTCGGGTAAGGCGGCAGAATCGGCGCCCGCGTATCCGGCATATAGGCGCAGCGCTGCGCCACGACGAGCGTGTTGTCGATCGCTTCCGGCAAGTCAGCGAACAACTCGCGCATCTCTTCCGGCGATTTGAAATAATGTTCCGGCGTCACCCGGCGGCGGTCCGTCCTGGACACCGTGGCACCCGCCGCAATGCACATCAGCGCATCGTGCGCTTCGTACATGCTGCGGTCAGCAAAAAATACCTCGTTGGTCGCGACCAAGGGCAGGTTATGGCTGTAAGCCATCTCGATCAGTGCCGGTTCGATCTGCTCCTCGTCAGGCTGACCATGGCGCATCAGCTCGACATAGAGTCGGCCCTCGAACATTTTCGCCAGACGCAGCAGCATCTCTTCCGCCGCCGGTCTTTGCCCTTCGACCAGCAACCGCCCCACCCCGCCGCTCACGCCGCCTGTTAGGGCGATGAGCCCGGCATTGCAGGCTTCCAGGTCATCCAAGCTGACCTGCGGAGAATCTTCGGCTGCAGAGCTGAGATAGGAACGGCTCACCAATTCGAGAAGGTTTCCGTAGCCTTCCTCCGACTGAGCCAGAAGTACGATCCAATCACTGCCAAGGTTACCACCGCCATGGACATTCGCGTCCTCGCGCTGGATTGCGAGCTGACAGCCAACGATCGGCTGGATGCCTTTCCCCCGGGCGGCGAGCGAAAACTCCAGCGCACCGAAGAGATTTCCCGTATCCGCAACACCCACGGCGGGCATGTCGTATTTCGTGCAAAGTGCGGCCAAGTCCGGAATCTTGATCGCGCCCTCGGAGAGCGAGAAGGCGTCGTGCACCCTCAGATGTACGAAATCCGCATGCGCCATACGGATACTCCCTGTTTGATCGTTGATGCGTTCTGGGCGACAGCATGCCGAATTGCCGCCCTCAGTTTAAGTGGATAATCCGCTCAAGCGGCCACCAGCACACCGTCCTCGAGCCGGACGACCCGATCCATCTTCGCCGCCAGTTCCAGATTGTGTGTCGCGATCACGGCCGCCAGACCGCTTTGTCGAACGAAATCAATCAACAACCCAAAAACATCTTCCGCCGTATGGGCATCGAGATTACCCGTAGGCTCATCCGCCAACAGCAATCGCGGAGAATTCGCCAATGCACGGGCGATCGCGACCCGTTGCTGCTCACCGCCGGACAGCCGGGCGGGCCGGTGGCTGGCCCGCTCCGCCAAGCCAACCGATTCGATCAACTCCGTCGCGCGTTCTCGCGCTGCGCGCCGGGCGCGTCCGGTGATCATCTGCGGCAGCATGACATTCTCCAGGGCGGAGAACTCCGGCAGCCGGTGATGGAACTGATACACGAACCCGATCTCGTTACGGCGCACGGCGGTCCGCTCGCCATCGGACATCGCCCCGCAGGGGCGCCCGGCGATACGGACTTCGCCCCCATCCGGTAGTTCGAGCAGCCCGGCAACATGCAGCAAGGTCGACTTCCCGGCGCCGGAAGGCCCGATCAGTCCGACCAGCTCTCCAGCCGGTACTTGCAGCGATGCCCCGCGGATCACTTCGAGCGCCGTCTCAACCTGTTTATAGGTCCGAACGACCGCATCCAATTCAAGGATCGCCGGATCACTCATAGCGCAGCACTTCCACAGGATCGAGGCGTGCTGCCCGCCGTGCGGGAAGAATCGAGGCCAAAAACGACAGGGTCAGCGCCATGACGACGACAGCGCCCGCTTCTATCGGATCGATTTTCGCCGGCAGACGCGACAGATAATAAACTGTCGAGTCGAACAGATCGGTTCCCGTCGCCCCCTGAAGCAGCTGCCGAAGGGCTTCGATATTCTGTGCAAAGGCGATACCCAATACGCTGCCGACAATCGTTCCGACAATGCCGACGCTCGCACCGGTCATGAAGAAGATCCGCAGGATCATCCCCTGGGTCGCCCCCATCGTACGCAGGATGGCGATTCCCTTGCCCTTGTCGTTGACCAGCATGATTTGACTGGAAATCACGTTGAACACGGCAACGACGATGATCAGCGTCAAGATCAGGAACATGACGACACGCTCGACCTGAAGCGCGGTGAAGAAACTCGAATTGACCCGCTGCCAGTCGATTACCCGGTAGCCGCCGCCGATCACCTGGCGAATGTCATACCCGATGCCGTATGCCAGGTCGGGATTGTCGGTAATCACCTCGATCGATGTCGCTTCGCCCTTCTTACGGAAGAAGATCTGCGCCTGCTTGAACGGCATATAGATGAAAGAGCTATCGTACTCCGACATGCCCACATCAAACACGGCCGCGACCCGATAGGCTTTCATGCGGGGGACCGTTCCGAAGGCGCTTGGATTGCCGCGCGGCGATACCAACGTCACTTTCTGACCAGGCCGCAGCCGCATCGCCTGTGCCATGCGGCTGCCAATGATCACGCCCTTCCCTTCTTCAAAGCCTTCCAAACCACCGGTAACGATGCTG